>JBLNAU010000097.1:0-5348 GCA_050259515.1 Syntrophothermus sp. | reverse complement strand
TGTATTCCACCCTGATGATTTATTCATCGGACAACCTGTGCAAATTCCAGCCATCCCTGTCGACCGGGCCAGAAGATGTTCTACTCCGGAGCGAGCCGGTAGCCCACCCCCTCCACCGTCTGGATGATGAGCGGGTTGGCCGGGTCGGTTTCGATCTTGCGGCGCAGGCGGTAGACCACGTTCTTGAGCATGGTATTGTCCGCCTCGGCGGTGTAGCCCCAGACCTTCTGGTTCAGCTCCTCGGTCGTCACGATCTGCCCCGGGCGGTTCATCAGGTAGTACAGCAGGCGCAGCTCCAGATTGGTGAGCTGGACCACGCCGCCGTTCCGCAGCATCACAAACCGCTCAGCCGGAAAGAGCTGCATGGTTCCGACTTTCATGGGACTCATCTCATCGGGTAGAAGACTTCCAAACCGCCTCAGCCAGACCTGGACCTTGGCCTGGAACAGCGACGGGCTGACCGGCTTGGGGAGGCAATCATCCACGCCGGCTTTGTAGGTCTCGAGCACATACTGCTCAGACCGGACCGGTGTTAACAGGAGAATGGGTGTGAGCATATCCGCCCGTAGAGTGCGGATCAGCTCCAGCGTCTGATCCTCCGGGAATTGGATATCCAGGATGATCAGATCGGGTGCTTCGATCTCGCAGCGCTGGAGCGTGTGGGTGGGATCCGCCTCCAGCAGCACGTTCAACTGCCGCTGCTGCAAGCTAAAAACCCACAGGGGTCCTGTGGTCTGCTGGTTGCTGACGACCAGTACTTTGGGTGCGCGTCCCAGTTTCTCCGACATGTTCTATCCTGTCTCTTCAGTGATGCACGATATCCGCCTCAAACCGGTCCTTCCAGTGCCAAAAGATTATAGCATTATCAATTTATTTTACAGCAAGGAAAATGTTTCGTTATCATTACGCTTCTGCAAAGCCTGTGCCGGTTAAAACAATCTGCGCCACCCGCAGGCAGCGCAGATTGTTCCAGTTCCCCCATACACCCCCAGGCTTGTTTCCAATTACTTGGTGAACTTGAAGAGCGCGGTATGCGTGCTGCCGTCCACCAGTTTCACGGTCAGCTGGCGGCAGGTGCCGGCATAACCGGAGGAAGTCTTCCAGTTATAGATGTACTGGTTGGCAAGCGCGTCATACTTGAGACCGCTGGTGGCTGTCGTCACTTCCTCCAGCGAATCCGTGGCAGCAGACAAAGGACAGCTGACCTGGGCCGAAGAGGGGGAACCGGCGAAGAGGATTCCCAATCCCTGGTCACCGCCCAGGCTGAACTTGACCGGGATGGTACTCCCGGATTTGGCCACGTTGTACACCCCATTGTTATCGATCGGCTGGAAAAAGCCGGACCAGTTGTAATTCACATTGACCTTGAAACTGCCGGTCGCCGTATTTCCATGTGAATCGGTTGCCGAACAACTGACCGTTGTGGAACCGGCAGCGAAGCTCGAGCCAGAGGCAGGCGTGCAGGTAATGGAGACCGGTCCATCTACAATGTCAGATGCTGACGCACTGTACGTAACAACTGCGCTCGAGTTGCCTGTGGCATACACATTGATATCACTGGGGAGGCTTAAGGCGGGCGGTGTCGTATCTCTGACGGTTACGGTAAAGCTGCCAGTGGCCGTATTGTTATGTGCATCCGTCGCCGAGCAATTCACCGATGCTGTGCCAAGGGCAAACGTTGAGCCGGAGGCCGGAGAGCAGTTGACTACCACAGCCCCATCTACAAGATCGCTTGCCGAGGCGGTATAACTCACTGCGGCGCCTGAAGCTCCAGTGGCCTCCGCCGTGATATTCGCAGGTAACGACAAGCTGGGAGCCGTGGTATCCACAACCGTTACAGTGAAGCTGGCACTTCCAATATTCCCAGCAGCATCCACCGCCGAACAATTTACAGCCGTTGCGCCAAGCGCAAATGTAGAACCGGAAGCAGGTGTGCATATCGTAGCAACTGCGCCATCCACAAGGTCACTGGCAGATACTGAGAAGGTAACTGCGGCCCCAGCAGGACCCGTCGCCTCACTCGAAACGTTGGAAGGAACGGACACAGCGGGTGCAGTTGTATCCTGTACTGTGACGGTGAAGCTGTTACTCACTACATTTCCACTTGAGTCACTTGCGGAACAATTGACCGTTGTTGTACCAAGCGCAAATGTCGAGCCCGACGTGGGGGAACAAGTCGGGGTAACCGCCCCATCGACTGCATCCGTTGCCGAAGCAGTGTAACTTACAGCCGCTCCAGAAGGACCAGTTGCTTCAGCAGTAACGTTGGATAGGTTTAAGGTGGGTGCTGTGGTGTCTCGGACAGTTACATTGAACATGCCACTGGTCGTTAAACCACCCGAATCGGACACTGAACAGTTAACCTGCGTAGTTCCGAGCGGGAAGGTTGATCCCGAAGCAGGAGCACAACTTGGAGTAAGTGGGCCATCCTCCGTATCCGAAGCTGTGACTGTATAGCTCACTGCAGCTCCAGCTGCACCTGTGGCTTCCACGGTCAAATCGGAAGACAGGCTGAGAGTAGGGGCTGTATTGGTCGGTGTCACTGCGTTGACCGTGAGGGTAAAGTCCGCATTATTGTTGAACTGCGAACCCGACACACCACCACTGATGGTGTGTGTAATGCTATAGCTTCCCGGTGTATTGGACGTAAACGTGACCGACACTTTATTCGGCTGACCACAACCTGTAAAACTGAACGATGTCGGGCCGCTAACTGCACCCGGCTTGTTGATCGTCACGGTCACTGGTTTACTTGACGTTGCATCACATCCTGCCGGGTCCGTCCCTGGCGTACCATTGGCTACGAGCTGATAAGTAATAGTGGTCGAGCCACCGGCTGTAATTGTGTCGAGGCCGGCTGATGTGGCATTATCCACAAGATTATCTGCCAGTACTAAAGATGTTAGCAGCATTGCCAGGATGACTGCCAGGGACAACGCCGTTGAGAATTTTTGTTTCATATTTTTATACTCCTCTTGCTTGAAAGTTAACATGGAATGGTTTGTTGTAATCAGGTTGATGTCGTGGCTGCAGTCACCTCCGTGTTCCGTTGATTGGATATTTCAAAAGAAAACCGCCCGCACCCAAAGGGGCACAGCGCGGTGGGATGGGTCCCGGGCAGTTTGAATACAGATCCGGGGCGTACAGTTGCGGTCGTTTAGAGCAGGCGTGAGGGTCGATACTTGCATGTTGCAGGAAGCGGTCTTCTTCTATTTCCAATTCGATAGGCAGGTTAGAGACAGCAAAGTAAAAACCTATTTGTCCCTTGCTTTTCTGTAAGGAAGAAGTATATACAGGAAAGGTCACAAAACGGTCATAATTTGTCTAGAAATTATTACAATTTCATGAAAAAGAAATGAAAACGCCTCCGCTGTGGGAGGCGTTTTCCATGGATTTATTCCGGCTTGAATTGGTATCCCACCCCCGATACGGTGCGGATGTATTGTGGACGTGCCGGGTCCTCCTCTATCTTCAGGCGCAAACGATAGACCACATTCTTAAGCGTCGTCTTTTTGCCCTCGCCTGTGGTCCCCCAGACGCGCTGGCACAGCTCTTCCGCCGTCACGGTGCGGCCGGCGCGGCTGATCAGATAATACATCAGCCGCAATTCCAGGTTGGTCAGGCGGATCGGGTTGTGATCGGGGAAGGAGATCATTCGCTCGGCCGGCAGGAAGCGTACCTCTCCCACCCGCAGCGACTCCAGCATTTCGACGGGGATCGTCCACGAGCGGCGCAGCCAGGCTGTGAGCTTCAGCTGCAGGATGCGGGGATGGGCCGGCGTGGCGATATAATCGTCCACCCCGGCTTCCAGGGCGCTTAAAATGGATGTCTGGCTTGGGTCGGGGGACAACAGCAAAATAGGGATGACAGCCTGCTCCCGCAGCTCGCGGAACAGGTTGAGCTCGAGCGCATCCTGGGCCCCGAGCTCCAGCACGATCATATCCGGCGCCTCGTCGATCCAGCGCTGAAAGACCTTTGAAAGCTGACGCTCAAGGACGATCTGCCAGTGCTCCTGCACCAGGTTGGAGGTCCAGGACGGCAGCGCGGTCTCCTGATCACTGACCAGCAGAAGTTTAGGAACAAGCACCCGATTCGCCACTAGCGCCTTTCTCCGTACAGAAAAACTCTCGAAAGGCCGTCGCGATGAACAGTCGTGAGCCTTTGATTAAAAATACGACCGCAGGAGGGAAATATTATTCCATGAACATTGCATGATAATTGACTTTCCCAGTCCTCCGTGATATTATGCCGAAACAATTTAACAGCCCCATAAGGCGCTCTTATCCAGAGAGGCGGAGGGAACGGCCCTGCGATGCCTCGACAACCTGCCAGCGAGTAGTCATCATTAGACAAAAGCTGAAAAGGTGCCAATTCCGACAGACCGCTTTCGCGTGTATCCGGGAGATGAGAGGGCTCCACAATCAATGATTGATTGCCCTTTCTGTTCGTCTGCAGGGGCAATTTCTTTTTTAAGGAGCTTCACCAATGAGCAACACTTTTATGACGTCACCGAAACTGATGTTCACATCCGAATCGGTGAGCGAGGGACATCCCGACAAGCTGTGCGATCAGATCTCGGACGCGGTCCTGGATGCCTGCCTCGAGCAGGATCCGCGCTCGCGCGTGGCCTGCGAAACCGCCACCAAGACCGGCTTCGTCGCCCTGCTGGGAGAGATCACCACGAAAGCTTTTGTAAACTTCGACGATCTCGTCCGCAAGGTGGTGTTGGAGATCGGCTACGATAACAGTGATAAGGGCTTCGACGGTCATACCTGTGCGGTCCTCACAGCGATCGCCAGCCAGAGTCCTGATATCGCCATGGGCGTCGATCACGCACTTGAGTCGCGTGACGGCCATGAGGTGACCGATGCCGAAGTCGAATCGATTGGCGCCGGTGACCAGGGCATGATGTTCGGTTATGCCTGCAACGAGACGCCCACTCTCATGCCCCTGCCAATCTACCTGGCCCACAAGCTCACCCGCCGGCAGAGCGAGATTCGCAAGGATGGAACAATCCCCTGGCTGCGTCCGGATGCCAAGAGCCAGGTCACGATCGAATACTCGATGGGAAGGCCTGTCCGTGTGGATACGGTCCTCCTCTCCACCCAGCACGCACCGGATGTCTCCCAGGCGGAAATCACCGAGATGGTCACCGAGCACATTATCATGCCTACACTCCCATCCGAGCTGGTTGACAATAACATCAAGGTCTACGTTAACCCGACCGGCCGCTTCGTGGTCGGCGGCCCGATGGGCGATGCGGGTGTGACCGGGCGCAAGATCATCGTCGACACCTATGGCGGCATGGGCCGGCATGGCGGCGGCGCTTTCTCGGGCAAGGACCCGAC
>JBLNAU010000096.1:0-3682 GCA_050259515.1 Syntrophothermus sp. | reverse complement strand
GTGACATCGCCGTCGATGCGCTCGATCAATTCTCCAGGTGTGTGATCGTTGTGGAAGCGCATGTCCAGGTGCAGGGCATGCTCGGCAAGCTCGGCGCGCAGGTCGTTGGTCGCAGTCCATGCCACCACTTCTCCCAGGTATTTCACGCTGACCGAAACAACCTGCTGAACAAGGGCGACCGCGATGAAGAGCAGGGCCATCCGGATCAGCGCGCTCAATGCATCACCCGCCAGGGCCGAGTCGATAAAGTCCCGCATGATCTGAGGGGCAAGGATGCGCAGTCCGATACTGGCAAACAGCAGAACGGCCAGCAGGATAAAGCGTCCCCTCTGAGGGCGGATGTGGTCGGAAAGCAAATCCCAGTAGGCTTTGAGAGGTAGGTTCATAAGAGATCCTGTTTATAGAACGAAGAAAGAAAACAATAAAAAACGCCACGATGCTGGAGTGCACCGTGGCGTTAAGGACACAATAACGGACCTAATGGTCAATAGGCGCACTTCGATGAGGTTGGCGAGGGTGATCGTCACGGCGGACAATGATTAATCGGATCATCGAGTGCATTCCTTTCCCAGAATTTGGTACATCAGCAGTGTACAACAGGAAGCAGGGAGAGTCAAGAACAATCCAATCCCTTTTATCCCCCCGCAATCTTGACCTTGTATCCCATGTTCTTCAACGCCTCGGCGATCTTTTCGCGGTGCTCCCCCTGGATCTCGATGACGCCGTCCTTCACCGTCCCACCGCTGCCGCAGAGCTGCTTGAGCTTTTTAGCCAGATCCTTGATATCCTGCTCCGAGAGAACAAGCTTTTTTACCAAAGTGACTGTCCCACCGCCGCGTCCTTTGGAGTCCCGGTGCAGGTAGACGGTCTGTTGTTGAGGAGGCAATGAGTTTCCCTTCGGACGGTTCGTTTCCTGTTTACGCAGGTCGCCTTGATCGGAGGACCATACGGTTCTCGATTCACGCTTTGACATTCGTCAATTCCTTCAAGAAGTTGGCAACCAGCAGGATGGGATGGATCGCCTCCACACCGGTCCCCTGGCGAATTTGCATGCGGCAGGCAGCGCCCGAAGAGAGAACTCTGGAGTTTTGATTTTTGATTGATGATTCTTGAGTGCCAGTATCCAGACTAGAATTTTTGCCCTCCGAATGACGAAGCATGGGAAACAACTTCAACTCCCCCACCTTCATCGAGAGCTCATAATGCTCGGCTTCATAGCCAAACGTCCCGGCCATGCCGCAGCAGCCGGTATCGAGCAGCTCCACCTCGTATCCACAGGAACGAAGCAGGTCGAGCGTGGCAGCCGTTCCAGCCGGATACCCATCACTGGATAACCCTTCAGCGCGCTGGTGGCAGTGTGGGTGGAACCTCATGCTCCTCTTTGGATTATTTTCAGGATTATCTCTTTCACTCATACTGACTATGCGCAAGTCATTGAATTCTTTTGAGCGCAATAGAAATTCATCCAACAGCCAGGTATTTTTCAAGCGGCCTTCAATTTCAGAGCTGCGCCCGGGGAGCAAATCCATGTACTCATCCTTGAAAAAATAAACTTCCGGCGGCTCGATGCCCACGAGAGCAGCATTCCCGGAGGGATCCATTTTGTTCAGTGCATCCAGCACCCTGGCAGCATGATCCTGCGCGGCACCGATAAACCCTTTTGAATAAAGAGAGGCCCCCGCCCCGATCACCGGCAGGATGTGCACATCCAATCTACACCGGTGTAAGATCTCCAAAGCGGCCTGTTCCGTCTCAGGCTCGAGGTAACGAGCGAAGGCATCGGGCAGGAAGATCACGCGAGGCTTGCCAGTAGAGGCCGGAAGATCCATCGCTTCGCTGAGTCGAGCATGCCGGGTTTGGCGTTTAAACTGCGGGAATGGACGACGATCTGTAATGCCCAGGATTCTCACAAATAATTTCCTTACCGGCTCTATCTCCATCATCGCGTTTGAAATGGGCGCGATCGCTGCAGCCAGCCCGGCCGCGATATGGAAGTAGCCAAAAATATAATCGCGCAGCTGCCTGGGATGGGTCTTGTAGTATTCCGCCTGGAAGGCGAACTTCAGCCTGGCCATATCCACCCCGCTGGGACATTCCGCTTTACAGCCTTTACATGCGAGACACAGGTCCAGGGCCTGGGCGACCGATTCAACTTTTTCCGGGTCATAGGACGACAGCCCCTGGACGGCGGACGAGGGCCCATGGTCTGAGGTCCACGGGCTGCGGATCAATGCCCTGAGCAAATTCGCCCTGCCGCGCGTGGAGTGCATCTCTTCACGCGTTACCTGGTAGGACGGGCACATCACACCGAAATCCTTTCTGCAGAGTCCCTGGCCGTTGCACTGCTCGATGGCAATCTCCAAACCGCCACTATGTGCAAAGGACAGATTCGATTGCCAGACCCGGGTCCCATAGCCAGGACCATAGCGCAGGTTTCTATCCATTTTGGGAGCATCGAGGATCTTGCCCGGGTTGAGAAGGCCATCCGGGTCGGCGGCTCGCTTGAGCATGCGGGTTGCGTTCATCAGCTCAGAGCCGATGATCTGCTCCAGGAATTCGGCGCGGGCCAGGCCATCGCCGTGCTCGCTGCTCATGGAACCGCCAAGTCTCAGGGTCAGGGCAAGAACCTCCTCACTGATCGAGCGCAGGTCACTCACGCCGCGGGCTTTTTTCAAGTTCAGGATCGGGCGGATGTGCAGGCACCCGGCAGAGGCATGGGCATAGATGCCACCTTCCGTCCCATGCGTCGAAAGAGTCCTTTCCACTTCACGAACGAACTCGCCCAAACGGTCCACCGGGATGGCGCAATCTTCGATAAAGGCTGCAGGGCGCTCGGACTGAGGCCGCGAATCCAAAAGTCCCAGACCCACCTTGCGGACGTTCCAGATCCGCGCCTGGTCCTCCCTGGTTTCGGCGATGGTCAGAACATCACCGATCCCGTGGGCGGCATCAAGCAACTCAGAGGGCTGGTCGCCGCTAAATTCGATGACCAGCAGCGCGGCAGGGTCACCGAGCACCCAGCCCATCTGGCGGGCATAGGCCGGCACACTGCGCGCCTGGCGGATGATAAAGCGCGGGATCAATTCGATCGCCGAGGGGCGGTGGGTCAGCAAGCGCGGCACATCATCACAGGCGTCTGCATTGCTCTGATAGGCAAGCACAGCCAGGATCGTATGCTTCGGTTTTTCGACTAGCCTGATCTTCGCCCGGCGGATGACGGCCAGCGTCCCTTCACTCCCGGCCAGGAGCTGGGCAAGGTTCAAAGTTCCAGGTTTCAGGCTGGCCGGGTAATCGCCTTCCCATTGGGAGGGCCGGGTCGGCGACCACGGGAGGATGTAATTCAAACGATACCCGGCCGAGTTGCGCCAGGCACGCGGCCAGTGGGCGGTGATCGCATCCACGTACTTTTCGCGGATCGTAAGGACGGAGGCATAGAAGCTGGCGATGAGAGTATTGTCGAGGGTGCTCCTCTCGCCCAGGATGCCGGCAGTACCATCTGCCATTAGAACTTCAGCTGAGATGAGATGGTCGGCAGACATGCCGTATATGAGCGAATGGGCGCCGGTCCCGTTATTCGCAATCACGCCAGCGAGTGTCGCCCGATCTGCCGAAGCGGGATCGGGACCATACATCAAGCCGAACCTGGCCGCCACGGAATTGAGGTGGGAGAGGACCACACCCG
>JBLNAU010000095.1:0-2500 GCA_050259515.1 Syntrophothermus sp. | reverse complement strand
ACCTCGCAGCTATAGAGCAGATCAAATTAGTCGGGCGGGTCGAACAGGACCCGCCTTTATTTTCTCTCATGGAATTTCTCGATAAACTCAACCCCCAGCAAAAGAGCGCAGTCACAGCCGGCAATGGACCGGTTTTAGTGGTGGCAGGTCCCGGGTCCGGAAAGACGCGGGTGCTCACCCAGCGGATCGCCTACCTCATCGCCGTGGAAGGCGTGCGTCCATGGCAGATCCTGGCAGTCACATTCACCAACAAGGCCGCCAGGGAAATGGGGGAACGGGTTAAGCGCCTGCTCCCGGACCAGGCCATCGAAGGCATCATGCTCGGCACCTTCCACTCGATCTGTGCGCGCATGATGCGGCGGGAGGCGGAATATCTCCCCATCCAGTCAAACTTTGTCATCTTCGATACCGACGATCAGGAACGGATCGTAAAGAGTGTGATCCGTGAAATGAATATCAACGAAAAGCTTTATCGCCCTGCAAGTGTGCTGGGTGCCATCTCACGGGCGAAGAACGAGCTGATCGGTCCGGATGACTACCCCACACAGACCTACCGCGATGAGATCGTCAAGCGTGTGTATGTCGAATACCAGAGACGGCTGATCGCCAGCAATGCCGTGGACTTCGATGACATCCTGCTGTACACGGCGCGCCTGCTGGAGGAACAACCGAGCGTGCGTGACAAATATGCCCAGCGCTTCCGCCATGTGCTGGTGGACGAGTTCCAGGATACCAACCTGGCGCAGTATGCACTGGTCAAGCAACTGGCTTCCTTCCACCGCAATATCTTTTGCGTGGGCGATCCAGACCAGTGTTTCCCGGCAGGTACACAAATTCGCACACCGGATGGGTATAAAAGTGTGGAAGCTGTCAGAAGAGATGATCGTGTAATCGCTGCAAGTGGACGTGGATCCACCCTGGCAGCGAAAGTATGTCACTCTGGCAGTCGTATGTTCACAGGCAATCTCGTTCGGATTACCACAGCCGGGGGCAAAGTGGTTCGCTTTACGCCGAACCATATCGTGTTCGCAAGGTTGGGACTTAAGCCGGGCTTTCACTATGTCTATTTAATGCATCGGAAGGATAAAGGCTACAGGATCGGCATCGCATCTCATGCCCGCAGCGATGGAAGCGCGACCAAGATCGGCTTGCAGGTACGGAGCAACCAGGAAAATGCAACCAAGATGTGGGTTCTCAGGGTTTGCAGGGAAAGAGATGAAGCCCACTACTGGGAGTCTTATTATTCCGTGAAATATGGGATCCCGACTTGTGTCTTCCATGTACGGGGGCGAAGAATGCGCATGTCGCAGGAAAATATTGACAGGCTGTTTCATGAAATCGACACCGACACAAATGCAGATCGCATGCTGACGGACATTGGAATGGACCTGCGTTACCCCCATTACACCCCTCAAGGGACATTCCGCAACATTATCAACCTGCGTTACTTTGGAGATGGACGAATTACAGAGGAATCCCCCTGGCATGCCCACCGGGTGGATTTATGGAGCAGTGACCCGCAACTGGCAGCCCAGCTTAAAGAACTCGGTTATAACCCTCGCATACGCAGCAGAAACAACTGGCGGATTGGCCTAAATCGCCTTCAATATGATGACATACAGGAAACGGCGCAAAAGTTAAGCGCGGCTGCAGGCGACAGCGAGGTGGTGGTGGGTGCCTTTCTGACAGAAAGGGGAAGCTCGGCTCTTTCCCAGCGCTTCAACTTGATGCCGGCCAGCCATCTTCATCCCACGATGATTGTTGCAGTTGAAGCGAATGGCCGGATCATCGAAGATGAAATCGTTGACGTATCTGCTGAACCATATCATGGACCCGTCTATGATCTGGAAGTGGAAAACCTGCATAACTACATTGCCAACGGGATGGTCGTACACAATTCGATCTATGCCTGGCGGGGTGCCGACTGGCGCAACGTCCAGCGCTTTGACCAGGACTTCCCGGACGCGCAGACCATTTTGCTCGAGCAGAACTATCGCTCGCGCCAGACCATCCTCGACGCAGCCATGGGTGTGATCAACCGCGCCCAGAACCGCAGGAAAAAGAAGCTCTTCAGCGACCGCGGTGCCGGAGAAAAGATCTTCTTCTATGAAGCACCCGACGATTACGCGGAGGCATCCTTTGTCGTGGATGCGATCGCCCAGCTTGTGGCCTCCCGCCAGTTTGAGCCGGGAGATTGCGCAGTCATGTACCGGACGAATGCCATGTCCCGCCTGATCGAAGAGGCGTTCCTGCAGGCGCGGCTCCCCTATCGGCTGGTGGGCGCGCAGCGCTTCTATGGACGGCGCGAAGTCAAGGATATGATCGCCTTCCTGCGGCTGGTGCACAACCCGGCTGACGAAGCCAGCCTGGACCGGGTCATCAACGTCCCGCCGCGCGGCATTGGGGACAAGACCCTGACCACGCTTCACATCATCGCCCGCCAGAACAACCTCCAGCCAGGCCATGTATTGATCGATCTGGCCCGTGGCGCGGACTCGCC
>JBLNAU010000094.1:0-9406 GCA_050259515.1 Syntrophothermus sp. | reverse complement strand
GAGCCGCTTCCGCTACGATAGCGAGCTTACCCGGCTCAACCAAACGTTCGATCAGCCCGTAAAGGTGAGCCAGGATCTCTGGGATGTCTTCCGGGTCGCGCGGGAAGCGGAGCGTATCACGAATGGACTGGTCACCCCCACAGTCTTCAATGCCATGGTCAACGCCGGATATGACCGGTCCTTCGATGAGCTGGCGTTCGTCACCACAGCATTGCCTGATACCGTAGAAACAACCGCCGCCCCGCTGGCAGATATCCCTTTTGACGAAGCAGACCGCGCGATCACTCTCCCCCGGGGCATTGGTCTCGATTTCAGCGGTGTGGCCAAGGGATGGGCCGCCCACCAGGCGATGACACGTTTGCAGTCCGATGGTCCCGCGTTGATCGACGCAGCGGGGGATATCGCCATCAGCGGTCCGCGCGCCGATGGAAGTCCCTGGCAGATCGGCGTCGCAGATCCCTTCCATAAAGGGGAGGAGATCGAGACGCTTTTCCTGGATCGGTGCGGAGTTGCCACCTCCGGCAAGGATCGCCGCCGCTGGACCCGCGATGGAGTCTTTCGCCATCACATTATCGATCCGTTTACGAACCAGCCTGCCCAAACAGACCTGCTGACCGTCACTGTCATCGGGCCGGATGTCATGAAGGCTGAAGCGGCAGCCAAAGCCGCCTTTATCCTGGGCAGCCGGGTCGGCATGGAATGGATCGAAGCACGCACCGATCTCGCGGCATTGTTTATTCTGGATGACGGTCAAGCGTTGTACAGCCAAAAGATGGAAGAATATTTGTAAGGAAAATATCATGACCCCTGTTCCGCCTGTCAAAAATGAATATGAATCCTCGGTCAATATCCAGTTCTTTCTGACGGTCATGCTGGCCATGAGCGTAGGGCTGATCGCTGCGATTTTGCTACTGCCCACCTGGCTGCCAAACATGGCGACCTCGCTGGCGGGCAGAGAACCAAAAGTGTTCTGGTATCTTTCGCGTGCAACGGCTTTCGTCTCGCTCAGTGTTCTGTGGCTTTCGATGGCCCTCGGACTGGGCATCACCAACAAGCTGGCGAGACTGTGGCCCGGCGCGCCTGCAGCCTTTGCCGTCCATGAATATGTAAGCCTGCTTGGGCTGGCTTTGGCCGCCTTTCACGCATTGATCCTGCTCGGAGACCACTACATCAACTTCACCGTGGCGCAGATCTTTATGCCCTTCTCCACACAGGGTTATCGCCCCACATGGACCGGTATCGGCCAGCTGACTTTTTACCTGTGGCTGATCGTTGCGCTCAGCTTTTACGTTCGATCAAGGATCGGTCAAAAGACCTGGCGCTCCATCCATTACCTGAGCTTTGCCCTCTAGATCATGGGCCTTGCCCACGGCCTGTTTGCAGGGACAGACAGTACTGCGAACTGGGCCCATATGTATTACTGGCTCTCGGGAGGCAGCCTGCTCTTTCTGTTGGTCTATCGCATCCTCAACACGATTGCAGAAAAATCGACAAAACCTGTCAAGCGCGTGGTCCCCACGCCACAGCCCAAACAGCAACCGGCAACCGTATCGGTACCCATCCCAACGCCGACAAAAAAGTAACGGAATCAAAAAGAGTGCCCATCGCTTGATGGGCACTCTTCATTTACTTCACTTTACTCTTTGACTTCGCCTTCGATAACGTCGTCACCACCGTTGTTGGGAGTGGACGGTCCGCCCGGGGCTTCAGGCTGCGGCTGTCCCTGTGCATAGAGCTGCTGGCTCAGAGCATGGAACGCCTGCTGGACTTCATCGCTGGCCCGCTTGATGCGGTTGATGTCGTCGCTCTGCGCAGCGGATTTCAGATCGTTGATCTTGCTCTCAATCGTGCCGCGCTCGGCAGATGGGACTTTGTCGCCCAGGTCCCGGAGTGCCTTTTCGGTCTGGTAGACCAGGCTGTCGGCAGTGTTGCGGGCATCGATCAGCTCGCGGCGCTTCTTGTCCTCTGCCTCATGCGAGCGGGCTTCCTGGACCATGCGGTCGATGTCGCCCTTATTCAGGTTGGTCGAGGCCGTGATCGTGACCTTCTGCTCCTTGCCGGAGGCCATGTCCTTGGCGGTCACGTGCAGAATGCCGTTCGCGTCGATATCAAAGGTCACTTCCACCTGCGGGATGCCACGCGGGGCCGGGGGAATACCATCCAGCCGGAAGCGTCCAAGCGACATGTTGTCGTTCGCCATCGGGCGCTCACCCTGCAGGACATGGATATCCACTGCTGTTTGGTTATCCGCAGCCGTTGAGTAACTCTCCGTCTTGCGGACAGGGATGGTCGTATTGCGCTCGATCATCTTGGTCATCACGCCGCCCATTGTTTCGACACCCAGCGAAAGCGGGGTGACGTCGAGCAGCAGGATGTCCTTGACTTCGCCGCCAAGCACACCGCCCTGAATGGCGGCGCCCACGGCAACCACTTCATCCGGGTTAACACCCTTGTTCGGCTCTTTGCCATTTGTCAGCTTGCGGACCAGATCCTGGACCATCGGCATACGGGTCGAGCCACCGACCAACACCACTTCATTCAGTCTGCTGGCATCGAAGCCGGCGTCATGCAATGCCGCTTCGAACGGCTTGCGGCAACGGTCGAGCAGGTCTTCGGTCATCTGCTCAAACTTCGAGCGGGTCAGCTTTAACTGTAAATGTTTCGGCCCGCTTGCATCGGCGGTAATGTAGGGCAGGTTGATCTCGGTCTCCAGAACGGAGGACAGCTCGATCTTGGCCTTCTCGGCTGCTTCACGCAGACGCTGTAGCGCCTGACGATCGCCGCGCAGGTCAATACCCTGTTCCTTGCGGAACTCATCCGCGGCCCAGTTGACGATACGCTGGTCCCAGTCATCGCCGCCGAGGTGGGTATCGCCGTTGGTGGCTTTCACTTCGATCACGCCTTCACCCACTTCGAGGATGGACACATCGAACGTACCACCACCGCGGTCGAAGACCAGGATCGTGTCGTTCGTCTTCTTATCGAGACCGTACGCCAGAGCAGAGGCGGTCGGCTCGTTGATGATCCGAAGGACTTCGAGTCCTGCGATCTTGCCGGCATCCTTGGTCGCCTGGCGCTGGCTGTCATTGAAGTACGCAGGGACGGTGATCACTGCCTGGGTCACAGGCTGTCCGAGATAGGCTTCGGCATCCGCTTTGAGCTTGCCGAGGATCATGGCCGAAATCTCCTGTGGAGAATACTCGCGGTTCGTGATCGGGATCTTCACGCGCACATCGTCAGCGGGCCCCTTGACCACTTCATAGGACACCATCTTGCGCTCGTCTGCAGTCTCATCAAAGTGACGGCCGATGAAGCGTTTAATGGAATAGATCGTGTTCTCCGAATTGACCACGGCCTGGCGCTTTGCGGTCTGGCCAACAAGGCGCTCACCGTTTTTATTGAAGGCCACCACCGATGGGCATAATCTCCCCCCCTCCGAGGTTGGAATCACAGTAGGCTGTCCGCCCTCCATGACGGCGACAACACTATTCGTGGTTCCCAAGTCAATACCAATTATTTTTGCCATAGATAGGCTCCTTGCATTTAAATCTTTTTCTTCTATTGATTGCACAATGCTTTGAATGTCCCCATCTTACCGCCCGAATGCAAGAATACTGTTAACGCTATGTAGAAATTAGGTCGGATTCAGCCCTATCCGCGCCACCTGCCCTTGCAAGTGGCGCAAGTGCAGGTTTCCGCCCTCCCCCAATTCCAAACTACGGTAGTCATCCGTACTCTCCTTGTGGAACTTGGGGAGGGTCAAGGCTCGCTTACCTTGACCCAGTCAAACGATACGATCACCGGTGTGTTCTCGTAGGAGGAGGCGGTGAGACCAACCTTGCCGCCCGCCAGCTCGTAACGTGTCACGTCCACATTGCGGATGACCTTGTCGTCGATTAATAATGTAAGGGTTGTGCCGCTGCAGATCAGGCCGATCTGCTGTTCCATTCCACTTTGCTGAATGGCATTGGAGGAGCCATTCAGGATGGGAAGGTAGTCCGCCACCCCGCTCGACAGCCATTTGCCGTACAGGACATTATAGGTCCCATCCGTGGTGATATTGTATTCAAGCCAGCCATCCGTGTCGCTGTAACGACAGATCAGGCCCGCCGAAGCAGGGCTCATGGCATTGTTGATGAATTTTGTATCGACCCGCACATTCTGGTAATCTTCAGGTCCATACAGGGAGTAAACGAACGTATAGGGCGCATCTGTTTGGACGAGGAACCGGCTGTTTTCCACGCGGACGTTGGGGACAGCCTCATTTCCACCCTGAAGGACCGCCCATCCCGTCAAGGCCGGGTCATCAAATTCAGTCGTAAAAAATTTGGGGAAAGGAGTCGGGGTCGGCTCCTGGGTTGGGGTAGGCGCCGGGGTATCGGTGAGGGGAACCAGTGTTGGCAAAGGCGTCTCAGTTGGAAAAAGGGAGGCAGGAACAGGGGTGGGGGTTGCAGGCTGGCAGGCGACAGCCAGCAGGAGGAATGCGAGAAGGAAAATTTTTTTCATGATGAGTCTCGTTAATTGAGTTCGGTCAGCAGTGTTACTGCTGACCGAACAGGTTTGGTGGAGATGCGGGGAATTGAACCCCGGTCCGAAAGATTCGACCCTCGGAAATCTACGAGCGTAGCCTGTCGACTGCCGTAAGGCGTGTCATCACAGGGTCCTCGGCAGGCAAGTTACCCTGTGACCATCTGCTGGTCTTAAGCACATTTAGCAGAGTCATGTGCAGCACTCACACCATTGTCTCGCCCGATCCGTCACCGGGTGGAGCGCGGGGCCGGCGGACGCGCCCTCATCATAGGAGGACGACTGTTACGTCGATCGCTTATGCAGCGAGGGGCATAGCAGCGTAGGAAGTGCGGTTGGCACTTGATTGTTTGCGCTGAGTTATCGAGTTCGGCGCCTCTCGGCTCGCATTCCGGGACCAGCCTCTCCCGTCGAAGCCTGTCATCCCCATGGTACGGGACTTGTCCCCAGAGTGCTGGAAAACGCCTCCAAATTCCTGAGACGATCCCTCAACCTTCTTCATTATAGCATACTTGCAGTAAGGGTATTCCGCTTGCCCTGAGAACTGCTTTATGCTAGACTGTCACCAGCCCTTTTTAAAGGAATATTTGCTTATGAGTGAAAAAATCCTGATCATTGACGACGACCTGGACACTCTACGCCTGGTCGGCTTGATGCTCCAGCGACAGGGCTACCAGATCAGCGCTGCCACCAACGGCCAACAGGGACTGGATAAAGCCTTTGACGAGGACCCGGATTTGATCCTGCTGGACGTGATGATGCCGGACATGGACGGGTACGAAGTCACCCGGCGTCTCAGGCGGAACCCGTCCACCGTGGAAACGCCCGTCCTAATGTTTACCGCCAAGACCCAACTCAACGATAAAGTCATCGGCTTTGAAGCGGGGGCCAACGATTATCTTACCAAACCCACCCACCCATCGGAACTCCAGGCGCGCGTGAAAACACTGCTTTCCCGGGCCCGGGAAAAGAAGAACGCCCCTGCCTTCGGCGGGGACGGGAACCAGGGATATGTCGTCGGTGTGCTCGGCGCACGCGGTGGACTGGGTGCAACCACACTCGCAGTCAACCTGGCGGCCGGTCTGTATGTGCGCACACATAGTGAGATCGTTGTGGCAGAGATGCTGCCCGGGCAGGGTTCCCTGGCACTCGACCTCGGAACGGCCGGCTCCGAAAGCCTGGCAGACCTGCTGGGCGTATCGAAGGTAAATGAGATCACCTATGAGAGAGTCAGTGAAGATCTTATCAACCACCCGTCAGGATTAAAGCTGTTTTTATCCTCCGACCGCCCGCGTGATCTGCACCTGATCAACCAGATTGACAACTATGAGGCGATCGTCAAAAGACTGGCCGGGCTGGCACGCTTCCTGATCCTCGACATGGGAGTGGGACTCCAGCCGTTTGCTGAAAGGGTCATTCCCCTGTGCAATGAAGTGGTTGTTGTCATCGAAGGGAATCCCAACACGGTCGTCCATGCCAGGGCGTTGATCGCGGACATTAACTCGCTGGGCCTCCAAAAGAACTGCATTCATGTGGCGCTGAATAACCGCGTCCGATCAGATACGCAGCTTCCCACCAGCCAGGTGCAGGCCAAGCTCGAACATGAGATCATCACCACGCTGACCCCTGCGCCTGAACTGTTTGCCCAGGCTTCCCGCATGCTGACTCCTGCCACCCTGTGCCAGCCCGACAGCCTTACCAGCCGCCAGATCATGAAGGTGGTGGATCTTATCACCGAGCGGGAGACACAGCCGAGATGACCGACTCCGCCAGTCCAGTACTCGCCAGGCAGATGGCGATCGAGGACGCGGCGGTACTGATCCGCAAGGCAAAACGCGCCGTAGTGCTGACCGGCGCAGGGATTTCCACTGCATCGGGCATCCCGGACTTCCGGTCGGAAGGGACAGGCCTCTGGTCCCGCGATGAACCGCTGGAGGTCGCATCGCTAAGCACGTTCCGAACCGCACCCGAGCGTTTCTTCCAGTGGTTCCGCCCGCTGGCAGGCCAGATCTTTTATGCAAGTGCGAACGCGGCCCACATCGCACTTGCACAGCTTGAACAGGCAGGCCGCCTCCAAACCATCATCACCCAGAACATCGACGGGCTGCATCAGAAAGCCGGTTCCGCCTGCGTGGTGGAAACCCACGGCACGATGAGAACCCTTACCTGTACCGGCTGTTACCAAAAGTACGAGGCAGTCGTTTACTTACAACCTTTTATCGAGGAAGGTAGACTCCCCTTCTGTCCTCAATGCCAGGCGATCCTCAAACCGGATGTGATCCTGTTCGGTGAACAACTGCCGCATGCGGCCTGGATCCAGGCACAGCGGGCCGCCCGCCAGTGTGACCTGATGCTGGTTGCCGGTTCCTCTCTGGAAGTTTTGCCCGTGGCAGGTCTGCCAATGCAGGCACTCGACCGCGGAGCCCATTTAATTGTTGTAAACAATACCCCAACCTATGTGAATGTGCGGGCGGATGTTGTCATCCTGAGCGATGTGGCGTCTGTATTACCCGAAATCACAAAGCGAGTGTTACATGGCTGAAATCAAAACCCAAACTCTGGATAGTTATCTCCGTCTCATCGAAATTTCCCGTGACCTGGCGTCGACGCTTGATCTGGACACCCTGCTGAATGACATCGTGCGCGCCTCCGCGGATATTACGCACGCGGAAGCCGCTTCGATTTTGCTGTACGACGATACCTCCCGCCAGCTTTTTTTTCAGGTTTCCACCAACATCGACGAGCCCACCATGCGCGGGTTTGTTGTCCCGATCGAAAAAAGCATTGCCGGCTGGGCGGTGACCAATCGCAAGTCAGTGCGAATCGACGATGCCCACCAGGACCTGCGTCACTTCAGCGATATCGAACAGACCATTGGATATTCGACCAAGTCCATGCTTGCCATCCCGCTGATCACCAAAAACAAAGTGGTCGGCGTGCTGGAGGTCCTGAACAAGAAGCGAGGCCGGTTCGGCGACGCGGATGAATCCATGCTCAGCGTGCTGGGCGCACAGGCGGCGGTGGCGATTGAAAATGCGCGCCTGTTCCAGCAGTCAGACCTGATCGCAGAATTCGTGCACGAGCTTCGCACCCCGCTTGCATCGTTGAGCACCGCCACCTACCTGCTGTTGCGTCCCGAGATGTCGCGCGAACAGCGCGACCAGATCGTCAATAACATTCACAGTGAGACTCTGCGATTGAATTCGCTCGCATCCTCATTCCTCGACCTGGCCAGGCTGGAGTCCGGCCGCGTGCAGTTCCGCAGGATCCGCTTCAGCGTAGCTGACCTGCTGTACGAGTGCCGGGATGTCATGATGACCAAGGCCCAGGAGACGGACATCCAGATCCGCATCGATGTCCCCTCTGACATGCCGCTGATGGAAGCCGACCGGGATAAGATCAAACAGGTCCTGCTCAACCTGGTCAGCAACGCGATCAAATACAACCGTCCGAATGGATCGGTGATCATCACCGGCAGTTTTAGCGACAGCGAGCTGACGATCGTGATCCAGGATACGGGCATCGGCATCCCCGAGGATGCCATTCCCCATCTCTTTGAAAAGTTTTACCGGGTACGCGAGCATGAGAACAAGGCCCAGGGTACGGGCCTGGGTCTCTCGATCTCCAAACAGATCATCCAGGGGCACAACGGCCGGATCGAAGTGAAAAGCAAGATGGGCGTGGGAACGTCCTTTACGATCCATCTGCCTCGCATCCCGCGTGTCATTACCCGCAATGAATCAACCTCATAGGGAGTCCGGGAACGAACTCCTACACTCTACGGTTCGACCAGTACTTTGAGCACGCCCGTCTCTGCGGCGTGCTCAAATGCTTTTAACGCCTCAGTCAGCTTGAACTCAGCCGCGATCAGCACAGTGGGGTCCACCTGCTTGGCTTCCATCAAGCGCAGCGCGGGCTCGAAAGGACCGCAGCGGGAACCTACCAGACTGATCTCATCCACCACCATGGAGGAAAAGTTGACGCTCATCTCGCCTTTATACGTGGATTTTAGGACCATCGTCCCGCGCGGGCGGATGGCTTTTCTGGCCAATGCGAAACCATCCGGCGAGCCGGTGGCTTCCACCACGACATCCGACCGCCAGGGTTGGATCTCATCTTCAGTGATCGGGCGGATGCCGCGTGCTTTTAGCAGATCCTGCTGGTTGGCATGGCGTGCCACCACGCGCAGGCTGCAGCCGGTCAGCGCCAGGGTTTGAGCGATCAACTGTCCCAGGCGGCCGGCGCCCACGAGCAGGACACGGTCCGTGGGCTTGATCTGAATCTGGTCCTGGATCTCCAGCGCCGCAGCAAGCGGCTCTGTAAACACGGCCATTTCATCCGGCACAGAATCCGGGACGGCGTGCAGATTGGCAACAGGCAGCGTGGTGTACTCCGCAAATGTCCCATCGCGGTTGACGATCCCCAATACTGTGCGGTGCTCACAATGGGTGGGACGGTCATTCAGGCACTGCTCGCATTGGCCGCATGCAACGTTGATATCGCCAACCACGCGCCGGCCTACCCAGGAGGCATCATCGGCTTCGATCACCTCCCCGACAAACTCATGACCGATCACGCCGGTGTACGGGTAGTACCCTTTGACCAGCTCCAGGTCGGTGCTGCAAATCCCTGCCCTGCGAATTTTGATCAGCGCTTCATTTGCCTTGCGAGGCCGGGAAATGTTGCGTAACGAGATTTTATGGTCTTCAAGCCAGAGTGCATTCATGATTTACTCCTCTGCGATGGCCCAGCGATTACGTCCATTCTTCTTTGCCTGGTAGAGCACTGCATCTGCACGGCTGAGAAAACCCTGCCAGTCCTCCTGATGGATCCTGTACTGGGCAAGGCCGAGGCTGAGGGTGATTCGAATCTCATCTTC
>JBLNAU010000093.1:0-5356 GCA_050259515.1 Syntrophothermus sp. | reverse complement strand
TGGGAAGCTGCGTGCGCCGACCGGCCGTGCGCGGTGATCTTCAGCTCAATGCGACCCTTGTGACCGCGGTAGATCTGCATTTTGGTGGGCTCGCCGATGACGACGAAATCAGGCTTCACCTGGGGGTCAGCGTCGACAAATGCGTTGGGCGCGATCCCGTCGCACCACTCTTCCATGTTGCCAAAGTAGTAGGCGGTGTACCCGTCGAGCAGGCCCAGGTCACGGGCGATGGCCAGGCCGTAGACCATGCCCGGCGTGGAGCCCTTCTCGTCACAGGCACCGCGCGCATACAGGGCACCGTTCTCCACCTTGCCGACAAATGGATCCCAATCCCATTCCTCGGGATCGCCGACTCCCACGGTGTCGATGTGCGAGTCGAAGACGATCACCTTGGGTCCATTGCCGATGCGGCCAATCGTATTACCCATCTTATCGAAGCGCGCCTCGTCAAAACCCAGGTTGCGCATCTTGGCCTGGATGCACTCCCCGACATCCTTCAACTGCCCATCCATGCTGGGAATGGCAACGACATCGCGCAGAAACTGAATGATGTTCTCGCGATTTGCCTCAACCCGTTTTTTGATTTCTTGAACTGTCACATTCACCTCGCAAGGAAATAAATTAAGGCACGAAATTACAGGGGTTCAGCGAACCTCTTTCGACCAGCATTCTATTCGATTGTAAAAAATCTCTCTGGCTCAAACTTTAAAAGGTTTACAGAGTGAAGATTTAGACACTGGCACCATTTCCAATACGCCGGTTGACGTGGAAATGGAAATATCCCGGAATGAAATAGCTGACCGAGTAATCCACGACCTTGCCCTTGGTGTCGTACAGCTGGGAGGCAAATCTCAGCAGGACATCGTCGCGCTGGATCTCGAGCGCCTTGGCCACATCTGCAACCGCATTGGTCGCGCTGATCGCAGCCCGCGAGATCTGGAGTTCAACACCCGTGCCGATCAAATAATCAAGGACCGAGCCGCGGAATTCATTGGTCAGATCATCGGGCTTGAGAATATCCATGGGCAGGGAGTCGATCAGGTAGGCGACCGGCCGGCCTTCAGCCCGCATGACGCGTCGAACACGGACATAACGAGCCCCTTCATCGATGCAGAGACCTTCTGCGATCGTGCTGTCCGCATCCATCGGCTCGATGTGCAGATCGCTGACAGAGACTTCCAAATTCATGCGGCGAGCCATGGTCTCGATGCTTTCGAGCACTTCAAGCCCGGCTTCGATCACCTGGAACTTGCCAACCACGTACGTGCCAGAGCCCTGGCGGCGGCGGATCAATCCCTGGGTTTCGAACGTGCGCATTGCTTCACGCAAGGTGGCACGCGAGACCCCCATTTGCTTGGCGAGGTCAGGCTCGGACATCAGTCGCGAACCCGCTGGCGTTTCGGCGATCAATTTCGCCAGATCTGCCTGCAATCGTTGAAACGGAAAATTAGCCATCATCCCTCCACTAGTGGAACTACTTTGAACTTTGTTACATCAACCAGACCTTTGTCTGATATTCGCAATTCGGGAATAACCACAAGAGCCAGCAGGGAAAGCTGCATGTTCGGGTTATTCAATTGACAACCGCAGGACCGAAAACCTTTGAGGACGGTCTCTGCTTTTTTGGCGACCACGTCTGCCGGTTGGTCCGACATTAAGCCGGCGATCTTGAGCTCGACCTGGCCGATTACCTTTCCATTCTTCACCACCACCTGCCCGCCCCCACAATCGGCCAAGGTGTTGGCTGCCACCGCCATGGATTCATCGTCCGTACCGACAACGATCATGTGATGGCTGTCATGCGCCACCGTGGACGCGACCGCACACTTCGCCATAAATCCAAATCCGCTCACCAGGCCCATCGTCAGGCCGCTCATGCCACTATGACGCCTGACCAGCGCGACCTTGGCAATATCCTGCCGGGGATCCGCTTTGAGCTCCCCATCCACCGGCTGCATCTCACAAACCAGATGACGGGTGGGTGCCTGGTTCTCGATCACACCAATGATATTCGCTTTGACGTATGAATTTTTGCTCCTAACCTGAATCTTAAAATCTTCCGCTGTTAAAGTTTTTAACTTGACCGAGTTGGTTGCCCAGGCAGGATAGCTGATAGTCGGCAGCTCAGTCTTCCACTTTCCATTTTCAGCAATAATTTTTCCCCGGGCGATCACCATGTCCGCCTTGAAATGGCGTAGATCCTTCACCAGCACAACATCCGCCCAGCGGCCCGGAGCGATCATGCCCATCTCGCGGGACAGGCCGAAATGCTCGGCCGTGTTGATCGTCATCATTTGGAGGGCTGTCATGGGAGGCAGCCCCTGGTCAATGGCGTGGCGCAGGACACGGTCCATGTGGCCTTCATGCGAGATGGTCTGGGCATGAGAGTCATCGGTCACCAGGATGAAGCGGCGCGGGTCCAGCCCGAGGTGAGTGATCGCGCCGACCTGCGAGGCGACGTCATGCCACGACGAACCGTATCGCAGCATGGCCTTCATCCCCTGCCGGACGCGCTCCACGGCGTCCTCAAGGTGAGTCCCCTCGTGGTCATCCTCGGCGCCCCCGGCGACATATCCATGAAAAGGATTCCCCAGATCCGGCGAGGCATAATGCCCGCCGATGGTCTTGTGATTCGCGTGGGTAATCGACATCTCTTCCAGCAAATTCCTATCCCCCCTAGATACGCCTGGATAATTCATCATTTCACCGAGACCGATGATGTTCTCCCACTTCATCGCCTCGGCCACTTCCCTGGGTCCGATCTGGGCGCCGGGTGTCTCCAGCCCGGGAGCGGACGGCACACACGAAGGCATCTGCACCCAGACGTGAATGGGCTGCCTGCGTGCCTCGTCTGCCATCAGCTTCACCCCTTTCAAACCGAAGACATTGGCGATCTCGTGCGGATCGATGAACATGCCGGTCGTGCCGCGCACCGCCACCGCCCGCACGAACTCTGTAACGGTCACCATACCCGACTCAACGTGCATGTGGCCATCCAGCAGGCCGGGGACCAGGTAACGTCCGCGGGCGTCGATCACCCGGGTCTGGTCGCCGATGGTATGGCGTGCATTCTCACCTACATACGCAACATGCCCGTCCTTGATGGCAACATCCGAGCCGGGGACGATCTCGCCGGACTGGACGCTTACCCACTTGCCATTGAGAATCACCAGGTCGGCCGGGACGCGGCCCATGGCAACATCGACAAGTGTGCGGGTCAGTTTTGTGGAAGATGGCATTGAGTCTCCGTTGAATGCGGTCAAATCATTGTGTTAATACAGTATACGCCAGTACCGCAGATGTAATGACCAATGGGGTGATCAGCAACCAGGCGATCAAATTCCATCGGTATTTTATTGCATACGCTGCACAAAACTCAAATATCGGTAACAACAACAAAGGCGAGCGAAATCCACTACTAATGTAATAAGTAAAAGGCAGACATACCATTCCAGCTACAACCAAAGGCCATGGTCTCTTCAGCCATACACCCGCTATCGAAAGAAAAATGGACACAAGTATGGCTGGCCAGCCAAAGACCACTTGAATGAATGTTTCTGCCAACATAGACGCTTAACCAATAAAAAATCAAGAGTGTCCTGTCCAGGTTTTGAAGCTCAAACCCTGGATTTTGGACCTTCAGCCTGCCAGCAATCTCCTGGCTGCCTGATTGTGTTTCTCGATCAGCCTGCCCTCATCCACCGGGCAGAGCTGTCCTTCGCGGACAACGAACCTGCCTCCGACCACTGTGTAATCTGCGTTGACCGGCTGGCCAAAGACAACGGCCGCGACCGGGTCATGCATGCCGGTAAAGCCGATGCGGTTCAGATCGATGGCGAAGAAATCGGCGCACTTGCCGGGCTCGAGGCTGCCAATATCGCTACGTCCCAGGACGGCCGCGCCGCCGCGAGTGCCAAGATACAACGCCTCGCGAGCGGTCATCAATCTACGGTTGGGATCATTCGAAAGGGAATAGCCTGTGAGCCCCTCCTTGACCCGCGAGACCAGCATCGCATTGCGGACTTCGGCGAGCAGGTGGGATCCATCATTGGAGGCGGAACCGTCCACGCCCAGGCCTACATTTACGCCTGCCGCGCGGTATTCCTTGACCGGCGCGATCCCGGAGGCGAGTCTCATATTCGAGGTAGGGCAGTGCGCCACTCCGCACTGATGCTTCGCAAAGACCTGGATCTCCTCATGATTGACCCAGACCGCGTGAGCGAACCAAACGTCATTCCCCACCCAGTCAACCTCCTGCATGTAACCGACCGGGCGATGCCCAAAGCGCTGCAGGCAGAACTGCTCTTCATCCTCGGTCTCCGCGAGGTGCGTATGCAGATGAACGTTATACTCACGTGCCAGCCTGGCGGATTGCTTCATCAGGTCGCTGGTCACGCTGAAGGGGGAACAGGGTGCCAGAACGATCTGCACGAACGCACCGGGCTGGGGATCATGATAGCGCTGGATGAGTCTCTGGGAGTCCTTCAGGATGGAGTCTTCGCTATCCACGACGGAGTCGGGGGGGAGTCCGCCCTGTGACTGGCCGAGGGACATCGAGCCGCGCGAAGCCTGGATGCGGAGCCCGATCTCCTGGGCAGCCGCGATCTCGTCATCCAATTTCGATCCATTGGGGAAAAGATAGAGATGGTCGGAAGCGGTGGTGCATCCCGAAAGGGCGAGCTCGGCCAGGGCGGTCTGGGCGGAGGTAAAGATATCCTCCGGGTTCATGCGCGCCCAGATCGGGTAGAGCGTGGTCAGCCAGTTGAACAGGTTGGCATCCTGTGCGGCTGGGATGGCACGTGTCAAGGTCTGGTAGAAGTGATGATGTGTGTTGACGAGCCCCGGCAGAACCAGGTGACCGGTCAGATCGAGCACTTCATCGGCGGTTGTGGGCAACTCGCTCGTGACCCCTACGTGCTCGATAAAGCCGTCGCGAACAAAAAGACCACCGTCGGGAATTTCCCGCTGGCGGTCATCCATTGTGAGGATATGGGCGTGTGTGATGAGAAGGGTTGTCATGTTTTTTGATGGTTCTGTAGTCGAATGGTTGTGGACTGGAACGCGAAACGACTAGACTGAATTTGTCAGACAACCTAGTGTAGCATAAAAAGGGAAAGGCTGTCAATCAAATTTTGTTGCTCCAACATGGCATATTCGTTGCTTTAAGATGAGAACGGCTTGTTTGTATTCTTTCCGGGAAACGCCTGAACATCTGGGAATGTAGATTTCCTCAGATTATATTGAAATTGTAAAGCAAATGTGCGAGAATGGGAACAGGAATTTCTGTTATTTGGCATTGGGAGGCAAACATGTCCAAGATGGAAAGATCAGCCAAAACCTGCGACCGCTCTGCCCT
>JBLNAU010000092.1:0-6062 GCA_050259515.1 Syntrophothermus sp. | reverse complement strand
CACCCGCCTGACGAATGGAGGCGAGCCGGCCAGTGCCGCACCGATCCCGCTTGCCGAAAAGGATATGACTTTTGGTACGGACCCGGTACAATCAAAGCGGGTGCTGGATGATCCATCCATTGCACCGCTTCATGCGCGAATTAAGCAGACGGAGGATGGAAGCTTCATTATTTACGACCATGGTTCGATCGCAGGCACATGGGTGAATTATGAGCCGGTCACGCGCGAAGGCCACCGCCTCGCGCACGGAGACAGGATTCACTTCGGACAGCTGGTCTACCGCTTCGACCTGAACCCTGCTCCGCCCACGCCTGAGCCGAAAGTCGTCCTGCGGAAGTAATCCTGATGATGAAACACATCCCACAGGTATGCTCCAAGGTATTCTTAAAGGCATGGAAACCTGTGGGACGGTTTATACTATATCCATTGTATGATCCGTACACAGCGCGCTCACCTGAATGTTGAAGCCCATACCCATGCCGGCATGACGGGCAAGAATAACGAGGACCGGTATGCCGTCACCTCCTTTGTGCTCGAGGAGAATAATCGTCTCCCGGTATTGTTTGCCGTGCTTGCAGACGGGATTGGCGGGCACCGGGCGGGTGAGGTGGCAGCCGAGCTGGCAGTCAACCATATCATGCAGGTGGTGGCCAAAAGTGATGGGCGCCAGGTCCGCCAGACGCTTGAAGAGGCCGTCACCGAGGCCAGCGACGCGATTGCGGCTCATTCTGCCTCGAACGAAAACCTCAAAGGCATGGGCGCCACCTGTGCAATGGCCTGGATCCTTGGCGACAAACTGTATACGGGGTATGTTGGAGATTCGCGCATCTACCTCATGCGCGGCGGCCGCATCCAGCAGCTTACTGTGGACCATACCTGGGTCCAGGAAGCCATTGAGAAGGGCATCCTCACTCCTGAGCTGGCGCGTGAGCACCCGAACGTACACGTCATCCGGCGCTATCTCGGCTCACCCGAGCCTCCCGACCCGGATTTCCGCCTGAAGTTCTTCGATAGCGAAGGCGACCATCAAGCGGAGGACAATCAGGGTCTGCAGCTCCTGCCGGACGATGTGATTTTATTATGCAGCGACGGACTGACCGACCTGGTATGGAACGATGAGATCCTTGAAACGGTCCGCACGCGACCCGGACTGCGGGACGCAGCCCGCGCCCTGGTGGATCTGGCCAATTCGCGCGGTGGGCATGACAACATCACTGTGGTTCTGATCTCCGTGCCTTCCGATTTCAAGGTCGTGGTAAAAAAAAATCGTAATCTCGACTGGCTCCCATGGGTGGCAGGAGGCATAGCGGGCGTGATCCTCGTCATGCTGGTTGCATCCTTCTTCGCCTTTAGCCTGCTGGGGAAGATCAGCGCCACTTCCACGCCGACCATCACTCCATTTCCAACCCTCACGGCCAGTCCATTACCGACTCTCACTCCCCCTCCATCGCCGACCGGAACGCCCACCCTGGCTCTGCCCGTCGCGCCCACCTACACGCCCTGGCCAACGAACACGAGAATCCCGTAATTCCCGGGCGGTTACCCATTTGGAAACCCATCAGGCAAAAACCTTTTCAACGAAATAAAGGAGTTTGATATGCCTATTAAACATTCAACCGAGGTCGAGGCAAAAAATGTCGCCGCCGGAAAAGACACCACCATCCAGGTCCTGATTTCCTCGCAGGAGGGACCCAACTTTGCCCTGCGAAAATTCTCCATGCAAAAGGGAGGCGGGATGCCGCGTCACACCAACACTGTGGAACATGAGCAGTATGTCCTGCGCGGCGAGGCCACCATCACCATTGGCGATGAGACCCATCACGTCAAAACAGGCGACGTGGTCTTCATCCCCGAAGGTGCGATCCATTCGTATGAGAATACGGGTGACGAACCCTTTGAATTTCTATGCATCATCCCCAACAAGGAGGACAGGATCACGATCGTGGGGGAGTCCTGTTAGAGGCGGAGGAGCGATGACACCTCATGACAATCCTGAGAACGCGAAGCACAAGCGGGAAATTGCCGGCGTTTTTAGTCGTGGAGCAGCCAGCTAGGTCCTCTGTTCTTTTCCTATTTTGGGCACCGCCTGGTGGAGCTTGCCCAGATCTCGAATGGCGCCCGGATCCTGGATATTGCGACCGGCCGGGGCGCGGTGCTTTTCCCGGCTGCCGAAGCGGTTGGGGAACAGGGTCACGTCACAGGGATCGATCTGTCGAAGGAAATGGTGGAGGAGACCCGCAGGGAGATCCAAGGACGGAATTTGAAAAATGTCGACCTCAAGATCATGGACTCGGAACATCTTGAATTCCCCGATGGATCGTTCGACCTTGTCTTCTGTTCTTTCGCCATCTTTTTCTTTCCCCAGCTCGAGCGTGCGTTATCTGAGATGATGCGCGTCCTCAAGCCTGGTGGCCGCATTGCCGTTTCCACCTGGGGCCGGTCGATCAAAGAGCCCAATGGTTCAGGGATCTGGTCGAGTCCTATCTTCCTGAAAATAA
The DNA here is from genome assembly GCA_050259515.1 of Syntrophothermus sp. Classification (GTDB taxonomy): domain Bacteria; phylum Chloroflexota; class Anaerolineae; order Anaerolineales; family Villigracilaceae; genus Defluviilinea. The sequence goes on along the minus strand of JBLNAU010000092.1, from coordinate 3,564 downwards.
ACCGGGATCTGACCCGCAATCCAAAACGGGACCGGTCTTCAATACGCCCGAAGGACTCAAGGCCATTCTCGCCTCCGCCGGGTTTACAGCAATTGAGATCCTGCCTGAATCGAAGGAATTTACTTATACGGACGAAAATGAATTTTGGGCTGTGCTTTGGTCACATGGAGCAAGGAGAAACCTGGAAGCGATCCAAAGAAAATTGGGCAACGATGGATTCCAGCGCTTCCAGGCCGAAGCCTCCCAGCACCTGAAAACCATTCAACAAACCGGGGGGATCAGCGAATTGTTTTCGGCGCTATTTGGTTTTGCCGCCAGGCCTTAATGAATTGGGAAAACAATCCTCTCCTCTTCAGAGCGGCTGCTTGGCCGGCACACCTGGCTTGCGCGGATACTTCGGCGGGGTAGCCGCGACCTTGTCCACCAGGATCAAATAACGATCATCCGCCACACCCGGTAGGTTAACCGGGATCAGCTGCTTCAATTTTCCCCCCAGCAAATGCATGGCTCCTTCGGCGGACTGTGCCTCAGCCGGTCCGCTTTCGCCTTTTTGGGCAAGCATCGTCCCGCCCACGCGCACGAGCGGGATGAGAAACTCACTCAGCACGTTCATATTCGCCACCGCCCGCGCCACTGCCCAGTCATATCTCTCGCGGTGATTCGGATCCTGTCCCAGATCCTCCGCACGCGCCTGGATGACCTCCACGTGTTCGAGCCCAAGCGCCTCTACGATGTGCTGGCAGAACATGGCCTTCTTGCCAACCGACTCCACCAGCGTCAGCTTTAGATTCGGGTAAAGGATCTTGATTGGAATACCCGGAAAACCGGCGCCCGTTCCCACATCGATCAAATGGCCAGGCGGGGCTGCCTTCCATGCCAGGATGCAGGACAGCGAATCCAAAAAATGTTTTGTGCGGATGGATTCAGAATCGCGGATGGCGGTCAGGTTGAATTTGCGGTTCCACTCGAGCAGCTCTTTCTCATAGGTGTGAAAGAGGATCACCTGCCGGCCGGTGATATGGACATTGAAAAGCGCCGATGCTTCCTGGACGAGTTTCTCCATGATGGAAAATTATAACAGTGGAGACGTTGCATGCAACGTCTCCACTGTATGCTCTTGAACAAAAAGACCGCCATTGCTGGCGGTCTTTCCATACTCGTTTTATGATCGTTTCTCGATATCCTTCTCTTCAACCTGGACACGGGATTTCCGGGCTCTGCGGTAGATGGCCCGCCCGATCAGAAAGAGCAGGAAGAGCGGGAGGACAATCAGGAACAGTGCAGGCAGGATGTAGACGGCGAAACGGATCAGGAAATCGACGAAGTTCTGCACGAAGTAGATCAGATCCTCGACCGCCTGCTTGGCTGCGCCGACGGGCTTCCAGGGCCCGACCTGGATCGGCTGGGTGCTCTCCTCGGCGATCAGCCGGACACTGATGGAAGACAGCGCCACAGATTCGTCGTAATACTTGATCTGGCCCTTGAGCTGCTCGATCTGGGTCTGGATGGACTGCACCTGCATATAGATGTTTAACACATCCTCGGCCTTCACCGCATTGTTCATAATCTCGAGCAATTTGGCCTCGGCAGCCTCCTTGGCCTTGAGCTGTGACTGCAGGTCCACGTAAACGTTGGTCACATCCTGGCCGGAGCGGTTCTCAGACTGGACATCCCCGGCGCCCTTCTTGATCTCAGCCAGGGCTTCGTCCAGCTTCGCCGCCGGAATACGGATCACAATAGTGGCTTCCGGTACCTGCTTGCCGGTGGGCGCATAGGATTGGTAAAGGTTGGAGGAGACGACATATCCGCCCATCTGCGCGGCCATGCTGCCGATCTCCGACATGCGGGCCTGTGGGTCCTTCACCACAATGGCCAGGTCGGCGCTCTGGATGACCATGCGCTCCTGGACAGCCTGGCCAGAGCCGGTGATATTGGGATCCATGCTCTTGACGGCATTTCCTGCTGAGTCATAGGATTCAGCAGCTGGCGGCTGCATGGCAGGCATGGGAGCTTCAACAGCAGAAGGTGCCACTGTGGCTGCCATTCCACCTCCGCCGCCCCCCATGCCAAACGGGGGCGAACTCAGCGAGCGATTGGCCTGGCTTTGCCGGGATGCCATGCCAGCGAATAAAAATCCAATGAGGAATACAACCCCCACCACGGCGAGAATGATAAAAAGTATCCGTTTCATATTTTCTCCTTCTTGCTTGTTCGATTATGCAATGATGTCACTCGAAGGACGATGCCCCCCATGCAAAGGTTCCCCGACCACCCCATCCCACACCTTGTCTCCCCAAAATTCGAAACGATCCGTTGGTATGCCAAGTCCCAATCAGGATATCCAATTTTGGGGAGGAAATCACCAGCCTTCTGCGATCCTCAGCGCGTGCTTCTCCGGCAGTTTGGCATCCCGGATGCGCTGCTGCACTTCGGGGATGTTATAGGCAACCCGGCGCGGCTCCCAGGTCTTTTCGGTGCTGTCATAGATGGCATACGCGGCGCGGGGATCCCGGTCGCGCGGCTGGCCGACCGAGCCGGGGTTGGCGATCAGCCTCGGCTCCAGATGGATCGGCTCGCCGGGCTTGATCGGTTTCAGGCTGACCCGGTCGGTGCTTTCATCCAGCTGGAACATACACTGCAGATGTGAATGTCCCACGAAACACCAGGGAGTGGTGAAGTGGTCAAAGTTCAGCCGCGCCGAAAGGGTGTTCAAAATATATTCCCAGACGGAATCGCGCGGGCTGCCATGCACCAGGCTGGCATCCTCCCGGACCTTGAGGTTGGACGAGAGCGAGCGCAGATAATCCATGTTATCGGCGGTCAGCACGCGCTCGTGATATTCCAGCGTGCGGCGTGCATCGCCATTGAAAGCGTCAAAGGGCAGCTTGCCGATCACGGCCACGTCATGGTTGCCGAGAATACAGGTCAGGCTTGGGATGTCGCGAACCAGCTCAAGCACCGCGTTGGGGTCGGGGCCGTATCCCACCAGGTCGCCCAGGCACCAGGTCTCATCCACCGTCCCTGCATCCTTGAGGACAGCCTCCAGGGCGGTGTAGTTCGCATGAATATCAGACATGACCAGTATGCGCATGATTACTCCAGCAGCACCGCAAGACGCTCAACGATCGTTTCGGCAACTTCGCTCTTGCTCATTAAGGACAGCGGTTCCTTGCGGCCATCTGCATACAAAAGTGTAACGCGGTTGGTTTCAACAGCAAAACCTGCATCCTCCGCGGAGATATCGTTGGCAGCGATAAAGTCCAGACCCTTGGATCTCAGCTTGGCAGTGGCATTCTCGAGCAGATCGCGCGACTCGGCTGCAAAGCCAACCACAACCAGCCTGCGCTTCCATCCACTCCTCAGTCCGGCGACCGTTTTTAAAATGTCCTCAGTCGACTCCAGGTCGATCTGCGGGACGCCGCCTTCCTTCTTGATCTTGTCGCGGGCCTGATTCTTCGGACGAAAATCCGCCACAGCCGCGGCCATGATAAGTGCGTCGCTTTCAATTAACTCGGCCAGGACGCAATCCAGCATTTGCTTGGCAGTTTCCACGTGCAGGATGCG
>JBLNAU010000091.1:0-2585 GCA_050259515.1 Syntrophothermus sp. | reverse complement strand
AAGGCCACAATGCCCTGGCGGGTAGTGCCGGGGGATCGCTTCCTCAGGGTGACACGTAGTGGACTTTGAGAAGGACTTGACAGGGACAGGCAGCTTTCTTCAAATACCATATCCATACATGCTATAATGATAAGAAGCAAGTAGCTTCCCCGCTGGTGTAAATGAAAAACAAAAGCCAGGCCCCCCGAATTTCTAAACAACAAAGTACACAACGAAAAAAAAATCAGCCAATTCCACCCACCCGGGAAAATGGATTGACTATTGTTGGTATTGGCGCCTCCGCGGGCGGCTTGAAGGCACTTCGCTCGTTCTTTGAAGCCCTACCGGAAACCACGGGGATGGCTTTTGTGGTCATAACACACCTGCACCCCGAACACGAAAGTGTCCTGGCAGATATCCTGCAAAGCGATACAAAAATGCAGGTAAGCCAGGTGACCGGCAAGGTCAGCGTGGAGCCCGATCACGTCTACGTGATCCCGCCAAACCATCAGATCCTCATGGCAGACCACAACCTGGATATTCAGGAATTTGATGAGCCGCGAGGCTTGCGAAGCCCGGTGGACCATTTCTTCCGCAGCCTGGCGAAGGCTCATCATGAGATTGTGGGCATCATCCTGTCCGGCAGCGGAACGGATGGGGCAGTCGGTATTAAGGCCATCAAGGAAGAGGGTGGGCTGCTCATGGTGCAATCGCCTGAGGAAGCCGAGTATGATGGCATGCCCCGCGCCGCGATTGCCACGGGGATCATCGATGCAGTCCTGCCTGTCAGTGAACTGGCCAGCACGCTGATGAGATATGCACAGCATCCAGGCGTACTGCCGCGGGATCCGGATCATCTTAGCCCTCAACAACAGGAGATCATGCAGCGCATCCTGGCACAGGTGAATGCACGCACAGGATACGACTTCCGCCAATACAAACGCACAACGGTTCTGCGCCGCATCCAAAGGCGCATGCAGTTAAATGGGCATGAGACCCTGGAAGAGTACCAAAGCTACATGCGCCAGAACAGCAATGAAGCGACTGCCATGTTCAATGACATCCTGATCGGCGTCACGAATTTCTTTCGCGACGTTGCCTCCTGGGAAGCATTGGCCAATACGGTGATCCCAGCCCTTTTTAAAGGCAAACAGGATGGGGATTCGGTCCGGGTTTGGACGATCGGCTGTTCCACGGGGGAGGAGGCCTACACGGTGGCAATCCTGCTCCTGGAGCACGCCGCGACCCTCAACGAGAGGATCCAGCTCCAGGTGTTTGCCTCCGACCTGGACGATCGCGCGCTGGCACAGGCCAGGGAGGGAATCTACCCGTCTGCCATCGAGGCGGATGTCAGCGCGGCGCGATTGGAAAAATTCTTCAATCCGCACAACAATCATTACCAGGTCAAGCGCGAGCTGCGCGACATCGTGCTTTTCACCAGGCATAGTATCCTGCGCGATCCGCCATTCTCCAAATTGGATCTGATCTCCTGCCGGAACCTGCTCATCTACCTCCAGCACGAAGCTCATGAAACCGTGCTTGACACGTTCCATTATGCCCTCGTTCCTGACGGCTATCTCTTCCTGGGAGGCTCAGAGTCAGCCGAGGCGATGAAAGAACTGTTCCACGCGGTGGATAAGTCACACCGCATCTACCGGGCGAAGCCTTGGACCGGTAAATATTCTCATGTGCCCGCTCTGCCGTTGAAAGGATTTCCTGCCCGAAGCGATCATGAAGATCTTCCGTCCCGCGGGAAGGAAAAGAGATTGATACCCGGGATGCCCGCCATCGAAGATCACTTGAAAGCACTCGAAGCGTTTGGTCCCCCCAGCATCTGGGTGGATGAGGATTATCTGATCCTGAACATTTCGAAGTCCGCGGGGCGTTTCCTGATGTATCCAGGGGGACCTATTACCAATCACCTGCTCAATGTAGTGAGACCGGAACTGCAGGTGGAATTGCGCTCTGCCCTCTTCCAGGCATTTGAGAAAGAAAGATCGATTGTCTCTACTCCTTTAAGCGTAAGCTTCGACGGGAGGATCGAGCAGGTTGTGATCGCGGTCCGCCCGGATAAGCAAAATGCTGATCCGGACCTGGGGCACCCCCGCAGGGCCCTGGTGCTCTTTTTGGAGGACGAGAGTGCAGCCATTGCCTACCCGGGTTCCACAGAAAATACGCCAGTTCGGCAAAGCGATGAAGTCGTCCAGCAGTTGGAAAACGAGGTGGTGCATTTGCGCGCTAGATTGCAGGCCTCCCTGGAGGAATTCAACAGTTCCAACGAGGAGATGAAAGCTGCCAACGAGGAGTTGCAGTCCATTAATGAGGAATATCGTTCCACCACCGAGGAGCTGGAGACCAGCAAGGAGGAGCTCCAATCGGTCAATGAAGAATTGCAGACGCTGAATAGTGAGTTGAGAAACAACGTAGAGGAAATATCCCGCGCCCACAGCGATCTTGAAAACCTGATGGATGCCACGCAGATCGCTACCCTCTTTCTGGATCGGGATCTCAACATCAAGCGCTACTCACCTGGCATGGAACAATTATTCAACATCCGATCCACAGACCGCGGGCGATCCATCTCAGATTTCACTCACAAGCTGGGT
>JBLNAU010000090.1:0-5964 GCA_050259515.1 Syntrophothermus sp. | reverse complement strand
TGCTGCGCGCCCTGGTTCAGTTCAAGCTGACCGAATCGATCGAGGCTCACGAGAAAGAGATTCGCCACATCATACAAAGCCAGGTCTCCCGTGCAGTATGACGCAACACTCCTTTGCACTCATCCCGTTCCCTGACAGCCATATACCTGAGCTTATGATCACAGGTGGAATTGCCAGGGAACAAAATCTTCTGACAGTTCAATATTTCCTGACAGGGGATCTGGAAAATGTTCTTTTCCCGGAACCGGCATTCCTTCCCGGTCGCAGGGACGACCTGTGGCGCCATACCTGTTTCGAGTTTTTCATGGCCATCACAGATCAGCCCCAATATTGGGAGTTCAATTTATCACCCTCCGGGGATTGGAATGTCTTCCGGATGGAGGCCTATCGCAGTGTTGGATTCCAGCAGGAGGAATTGATCAGGGAAATGCGGCTGGAAATCAGCCGCGAGCTCAATCGCTTTCGGATGGATGCAGCCGTGGACCTAAGCGCGATCCTTGAGTCTAAATTAGAGATCCAGGCCGGGGTTACATCCGTCATCGAAACGCAGGATGGGCATGAAACGTTTTGGGCGCTGGCACATCCAGGTCCCCATGCGGATTTTCACTTAAGGGAGAGCTTTATTTTGGCTTTGTAGATCGATCTTTGTTGAAAACCTGCGCATCCCAAAGCCATTCAGGATTATGTCGATGGAAGGCAAGCAGCAAAGGCTTGTAGAATAACCGTCAGTCAGTCTCCGTGATCCTCGGCAGCATGATCTGGTCCCGGATGATCACCTTTTCGGACGGATTGCCAGCCATCCAGGATACATAAGCCAGGATCAGCGCATCCAATTGTTTGGGAGCGTATATGTTTTCAGCCGGCAGCACGCCCTGCAGGAGTTTATGGCGGGTGATCTCTTCAAAGAAATCCATTGGGTCCGGTATCTGCAAGCCTTCATCATACAGGATCAAGGCACGCTGCAGCCGCCCTTCGAGGGTCCGGCGGGGAAAAAGCTCTGGTTGAAAAACCCCAAAACAACCTTCTGCATTGGATCCGATCCAAAGGCGCGGCCCCTCTGGCTGGGAATAATGTCTGAAGCCTGCTCCGCTTATTTTTTCCTGGACTTGTTGAAATAATCCCTGGCCCGTTTTCGATGATGGAATATCGATGGTAAGCTGCACACCTTCGTATTCCACCAGGCAGTTCATCAGGCTGGGGATATCCCACTGTGTCAGGGCAACGATCTCCAACCCATCATCCACTGCGGCAAACAGGATCGGTTTGCGCCCCGCTACAAAGGATATCCCTGCAAAGAGAACGGCGTCAGATGGCATAGAATTATTCCTTATAATGGAAGTTTGAATATGAGTGTAGCCGAAAAAGGACTGTAATGCAACAGACTCCGCGACGAATTCTCTATTTGATCATCCTTGCCGCCGGTTTTGCCTGGATGCTTCTCAGCGCCGATAAGACAGGTAGTTCTACCACCGGCCACATCCCGGCTCCTCAAACTGGATTCCTGGCCCCCGATTTTGAGCTGAAAACTTTAAATGGTGACGTGGTTAAACTGTCCGACCTGCGCGGACAGGCGGTGCTCATTAATCTATGGTCCACTTGGTGCCCACCTTGCCGCGCAGAGATGAAAACCCTGGAAACGGTATACAACGATTATAAGGATCAGGACTTTACCGTTTTGGCAGTCAACATGACCAGCCAGGATAACCCCTCCGCCATTCTGCCATTCATCCAGGAACAGGGAGTGACCTATCCGATTCTTCTAGACGAAAGCGGGACTGTCGCACAAGCTTATCAAATGAAGTCCCTTCCATCCTCCTTTTTTGTCAGCCGGGATGGCACGATCAGGGAGGTGATCATTGGCGGTCCCATGGCCGAAGCGCTGCTCCGCACGCGCATCGAGGAGATATTGAAGTAACATTTCCCGGCGGCATGGCATGGAAAACCTGCCCTTAAAGATCCTTGGCTTATGCTCTATCTCTTTCGCTCCCTTTTCGCCCCTCCCCGCCATTTGATTCTGGTCCTCGCTGCCATCTGGTTGGGACTGTCTGTCTCCGAAAAAAGAGTCTCCCAGTTCGGCATCTCGAAGGAAGCGCTCAGCAACCTCCTCTATTACAGTCTCCTCGGATACATTCTCGGTGGAAGAATCCTGTTCGTGCTTGAACACATCCAGGCGTTTACAAAGAGTCCGTTCAGTATATTTTCTATCAACCTTGAGCTCTTCGATCCTCTAGGCGCCCTGGTGACTGCCCTCCTGGTCGGCTTTATCTATGGACAGCGGCAAAAACTTCCTTTATGGTCCACGCTGGATGTGCTGACGCCATTCTTTGCAGTGCTAGCAATTGGGCTGCATCTATCCCAGCTCGCGGCCGGGACGGCCTTTGGAAGCCCAACCACTCTACCTTGGGGAATCACGCTCTGGAACGCCAACCGCCATCCAACCCAGGTCTACGAGCTGATCGCCTCCCTCCTGACCTTTGGGTTCATCTGGTACTGGAAGAAACCTTTCCCCGCAGGCTCCACATTCCTTTCATTCACCGCCCTGGCAGCTGGCTCACGTCTTATTTTTGAATCCTTTCGCGGGGACAGCTTATTGACTTTGGCGGGAATCCGCACAGCCCAGATCATCGCCTGGATCGTGCTCGCCTGTGCGCTCCTCTTCCTGGAAATTCTTCGGGCAAGGGAATCGCAGCAATAATCTGTAGAGATTCAAAAACCGCCTCTTCGGCCGGAGAGGCGGTTTTCAAAATTAGTTACGATTGGCGATCGGCTTCAAATAGGAGTCGAGCAACGCATCCATTTGCTCGAAAGACTCACATACGAAGAAGATCGGGTTAAATGCATATACTGTCTTCGGGATGTGAGCGATGGTGGCCACGTCGAATGGCGCTAGGATTACTTCCCCGCCAAAGAGCCCATCCCGTTCAATGCCCAGCGTCTCATACAGCGAACGGACTACGTTCCAGCCGTCGTCCTGCGAAGACATCTGCCCCCGCCGATGCAGCTCGTTGACCCCATCGATGATCTGGTAAATGTTCTTCTTATGGACCAAAAATTTTTCGTTCAACTGCTCGAACACATTTCCGGTGAAATCGATGACAGTGTCGCGTGATAAACGATAGAACTCCATGATCGCATTCGCAAACTCAGCCCGGCCGGAAATAATTCCCGCCCCGAATACCTTGAAGCGGTTCTCCTGTACCACCAACCCAAACTCTGTACTGTACCAGGCCAGGCGCTTGATAACTTCCCTCTCCTCCTGGGTCGCCTTCATATAGGCAGGCGCAAACTTGTCTTCGATGCGCGCATAGAACTCCATCGTCAGGTACGGCAGGTGCCCGAAAATATCGTGGAACATGTCCGGTTCGGGCGTGAATTCCATCTGGTCGCGCGTGCGCAGATAATCGGTGATCAGGAAAATACGCTGGGCGAATTTCTTGTACCAGTCATCTGCCAGCGTATAGCGGACAGCCGTGCGCTCGATATGCCAGCCGGTCCGCGTCGTAATATGGTCATTCAGGTGGGCAACGGTCGGGATGCGATGCGGGTCCAGCTCCAGGTGTGCAAAACCATCCTTGTATTCCTGGCAAAGGTGTTCCAATAAGTAAGGCTGGTGGATTCCGGCAAACAGGTCCGCCCAGATGGCATGCTGTTCGGCGGAGAAATCGATCTCCTGGTTTTCCCTGGAATATTCACGCGCCGGATCGATATGCTGTTCCGCAATGTCGCCGGTATAGATTGGCGGGTTTTGATTCGTGGTCATACTTGATCCCTTTCTCAATATTTCTATTGGAAAACACAAAACACTATGCTGTTCTTAACGACGACTTGAAAATATTATCACTACAAAAAATGCGAGTCAAGAACCCGAGTTATTTTGTCCAAAAATCGCCGTCTTGCACCCACCCGGTAGGGTGATAGAATGGAATTGCATGAGTGAGAATCTGGCCGGGAAGGTAATTCTGGTTACGGGTGCCGCGCGGCGCCTGGGGCGGAAGTTCGCGCTGGCTTGTGCGCGTGCGGGGGCGGATATTGTCATCCACCACTCCAGTTCAGACGAAGAGGCGGAGTCCGTCCGGCAGGAGATCGTGGGATTGGGGCACAAAGCCTGGATTTTTAAAGCGGACTTTGACGATTCGTCCCAAGCCGGGAATTTGATCCCGTTGGTCAATGAGTCAACGCCCCTGCATGGGCTTGTCAATAGCGCGGCGATCTTTGCCCCTCTCTCCCTGGCAGATACCTCTCTGGAAGAGTGGCAAAGACACATGCAGATCAATTTAACCACGCCTTTCCTGCTCAGCCAGGCATTTGCGAAGCAGGCCTCAGCGGGTGCCCGGATCGTTAACATCCTGGATTGGCGCGCTCTGCGTCCCGGAGCGGATCATTTTCCCTACTCAGTCAGCAAAGCCGCTCTGGCCTCGATGACCGCCTCCCTGGCTCTTGCGCTCGCCCCCACCGTCCTTGTCAACGGCCTTGCACTGGGAGCCATCCTGCCCCCATCGGATGGCAGCAAAAATCCGGATATTCTCAAAAATGTTCCCTTAAAAAGATGGGCTGAAGAAAATGAAGTGGAGGAAGCGCTCCTGTTTCTTCTCACCTGCCCGACCTATATCACCGGTGAAATCATCCACGTCGACGGAGGAAGACACCTGGTTTGAAATGTAGATAGGGGTTCAGCCTTCTCATTAATGTAGTAAATACAAAGACCAAGATTGACTATACGCAAAGGACTCTAACCATGGACAAGATTATTATCAAAAACCTCCTTGCTCGCGGAATTATCGGCGTTCACGACTGGGAACGGACCCGCCCCCAAAATATTTTGATCAACATTACGATGTTTACTGATACTCGTCCTGCCGCCCAGACCGACGATCTGAAGGATTGCATCAATTACAGCACCATGAGCAAAAAAGTTCTGGCCCACGCTGAATCCGTCAACCGTCTTACCGTGGAGGCACTGGCAAACGATCTGGCCAGGATCTGTCTTGAAGAAGAAGAAGTCCAGAAGGTTATCGTAAGCGTTGAAAAACCGGGAGCGGTCCGTTTTGCAGAATCAGTGGGAGTGGAAATTGAACGATCAAGGAATGAGTGAATTACACCTGGCATACTTAAGTCTTGGCTCGAACATTCAACCGGAGATCAATCTCATCCGAGGGGTCCAACTATTGCTGCAGCACGGAAACCTGACCAGGATATCGAGCGCTTGGGAATCCAAGTCTGTAGGCGCTGAGGGCCCCAATTATTTGAACGCCTGTGTATCTTTCGTTACATCTTTCACGCAGGAGGAGATCAAAGAACAGATTATCCTCCCCATCGAGCTCGAGCTGGGTCGGAAAAGAACCGGGAATAAGTTTGCCCCCCGCACCATGGATATCGATATCATCCTGTTCGATGACAGGTCCTGTGATGACAGATCCTGGGAAAAGGCGTTTGTGGTCGTTCCTCTGGCAGAGATCTATCCCGATTATCGAAATCCGATCAGGAACGAGCCCATTCGTGACACGGCAGAGCGCCTGCGCTCAGAAGTATGGATGGTGCCTCATCCAGAGTTATTAATGGAGTTTGGTGGAAGCAGCTCGCAACTATCCGTTTAGGAAAGTTCGCCGATCCTTGACGAAATTCCCTGGATTAGATTTGAAGTGGCTTGGCTCCCCGGCTGATATTATCCAAAAATTCCTGCCGGGTTGCCAGGTTGGCACGGAAGGCGCCATGCATAGCGGAGGTGGTCATGCGGGCATCGTGCTTTTTCACGCCGCGCATCATCGAGCATAAATGCATTCCCTCAACAACAACCGCCACGCCCTGAGGTTCCAGCGTGGCTTGAAGCAGGTCCGCGATCTGGCGGGTCATGCGCTCCTGCACCTGCAGCCGCCGCGCATACATGTCAACAATACGGGGAATCTTTGAGAGCCCAATTACCTTGCCGGCCGGCAGGTAGGCCACGTGAGCACGGCCGATGAATGG
>JBLNAU010000089.1:0-3416 GCA_050259515.1 Syntrophothermus sp. | reverse complement strand
CGGGGTGGGTCCGCAGGAGTTCTACCGGAAGGCCGCCGGAGCCGCTGTGATCCCCGAGTCCACGCCCGGCATCTGGATGGATTTTCTGGGCGAGATGGAGGAATAGTCAAAAGGGGGATTGTTCCTTCAATCGGCGGACGATCGCAGTCACATTAAGGTTACATTTACCGTCCTGCGGATCATTCGTATTGTAAAATTGGACTCAAGATGTCTATTTTGATCCCTCCAAATTGAGAGAGAAAGGAACTCCCTATGGACCCGATCAAAGAACACAACCAGGCCTTGCAGCAAAATGGGTATTTTTCCGCGGCAGATCTGGCATGGAACAGGCAGAGACGCTATTCCCCCTCCCAGCTGCAGCGAATTGAGGTCGAACGATCTTTCCTGCACCAGAAGGACACGATCACTGCGCAGTGGACCCCACCGATGCTGATGATCACCCTGGTGGGTTTGTTCCTGTTTATGCTGGCGCTGGATCCCAATGGGCATCTCAGGGCACTTAAGACCCTCCTGGGGGAGTTCTTTCTGCCGGTCGTGCTGCTCGCGCTTGCCCTGATGCTCCTTTTCGTCATCGTCATTGTCCTTCAGCCCTTGCAGCGCCCGGAGGGGTTTGATATTAAAATGGATACCATGCAGAGCGGGCCGATCCAGGTCATCGAAGGACAGGCTGAGCTGTACCGCTCTCCCGGGGGATCGGCTTCAACAGACAGACCCTCCAACCAGATGAACACCATCCTGTTGATCGGCGATAACCGGATCCCAATTTCCGAGCGGCTGAGCCAGGTGATCCAGCCGAACAGGTTGTATCGTGTTTATGCAATCAACAAGATGGGAACCTGGGCGCTGCTCAGCATGGAGATGGACCAGGCGGAAAAATCCTAAAGCCCGCTAGTTTTAAAGAGGTGGGCGGCTTGTAGCGGGTGAGATATTTGCCAATCTGGGCCTCCCCGGGCTGGCCGCACAAGGAAAAGATTGTCGTTCGCAAAAGGTTACGATCTGCACAGGTGTGCACCGTTTTTAATGTAAGATTAGCAGCAAGGCTAGTCCATTTTTATTGGTACGATTTTCAGGGAGTGTCTCAATGGATTCGATCATGGAACACAACAAGGCATTGCAACAAAACGGTTTCTTCTCAGAGGCGGACCTTGATGCAAACCGGCATAGCAGACTTTCAGAATCGCAGCTCAAACAGTTCGAAGAACAAAGAGATTTTATGCGCCGGGGTGCAGGCAAATACGAGCGGGGCACGCCGATGGTCGTTTCGATCTTCGCGGTCGGCATGGTGCTGTTTGCGGCGGTGCTGGATTATGCGGGGGCGTTTGCTTTTCTGCGCGGCATGCTGGGCGATCTCTTCCTGCCGGTCATGTTGACCGTGCTGGCGCTGGCGCTCTTCTACCTGCTGGTTGTCATTCCACGCCAGTACCGGGCGTCGGTCGAACTTTACAAGACCCTCGGCACACCGCTGCCCGAAGTGCCACCGGGAGCCCTGCAGGTGATCGAGGCCCGGGCTGAAGTCTATAGCTCGCAAAGCGGCATCAACCGCCAGGGCCGGCAATCCTCGAAGGTATCCCATGTTTTGCAGATGGATGGCATCCGGTTCCAGATCCCCGGTTCCCTGCGCCGGGTCATCCAGCCAAAACGACTCTACCGGGTCTATGCCGTCAACGATCAGGGGGCCTGGGTGTTGTTGAGCATGGAGACCGTTGAGGAGGTAAAAAGCTTTGATGGAAGCAATTTACAGGGACAGTTTGAGTAATCTGCGCGCCCATCCCGGTCCTGTCTCAGAAGGGGAAAAGGGGAATGCTCTGATGGATAAACAACTTGAAGTGGTCATTCGACCCGTCCTCGAGAATGACCTGCCTGTGATCGCTGAGCTGGACCAGGAGGCTTTCTCTGCCTACGGGACCGCCGAAGATCCGCAAACCTTTGCCCTGCGCTATCAGGCATTCCCGGCCGGGTTTATCGTCCTGACGGAAGACGACCGGATCGTGGCGTATGGCTGTGGAGAGAAATGGCTGACCGAGCGGGAGCCGGGACTGGGGGAAAACCCGCTCGAGACACACCATCCAGACGGCAGGATCTTCTGCATCACTGGGATGGCCGTCCGCCTCCGCCACCGCAGAAAGGGCTACGGGCTGGCAGTGCTGGACCGCCTGATCGAGATCGCCCGGCAGGAGGGCTGCACCAAGATCCTGCTGGAGACCACGCATGCCCAGGGCCTGTACCTCAAGCGCGGCTTCCGAAAAGTGGGAAGCCGTGAAGAGTGGGGAATTATTCTTGATGTCCTGGTGCTGGATAACATCCAGCCGTAAGTTCGAATACAGCCCGCCGCTCAAGACGGCCAGGAAGTAAAAATCATCCTGTATGCTGCCGCCTGGCCAGCTCCTTTCGGTTGGAGAAAGATCCGTGGATACGTTCCCGGCGAACTCGTGGTACATTCATGGAGCGGCAGGTAAAAGTAGTTATCCCGCTCCAGGCGTCTCCGCCGCGGGGGACGGCGGCTGGAGCAAGGTTTCTCAAGGAGTTTGGAAATGCCAGACATCAAATATGAGATCATCAGGAAGATCGGGGTGATCTCCAAGGCCGGCTCCGGCTGGGCCAAGGAGCTGAACCTGATCAGCTGGAACGACCGCGACCCCAAGTATGACCTCCGGGACTGGTCGGCAGACGGGTCCAAAATGGGCAAAGGCGTGACGCTCTCTAAAGACGAGCTGCTGGCTTTACGGGATTTGCTGAACCAGATGGAGATTTAAGGTGGGATTTGCAGGTCAGCAGCTTGCGTAGCTCCCCTGCAAGCGCGCCTCCCTTCCGTTCGCGCGGGATCAGGGCCCTACCCTGAAGCAAGGATCAGTTTGCGGATCACATCCAGAATATCCTTGAAGCGTCCCTGTTTGAGATAAAACCAGATCTCGCGGTGAAGTGGATAGAGGGGCAAGGCATCTGACCGGTAGCCGGGAGAGATCTTCTGCATGACTGCCCGCGCCTGTTCCAGGTCCGCACGCGAGTCGGCGGAAAGCTGCATGAGCTCATCCCAGAATTCGTAGGTTTCCCTGCCCCGCCCGTAGGCTTCCTCACGCATGCCGATCCGGTTGCCCTGCGTGAAGGCGATCTCCGGATAGGTCTGCGCCTGGTACTGCCAGGCGAGCAGCTCCCCCTGCATGGAAAGACGGGTCAGGATGGACTGCTGAAGATGAAAAGTCTCATGCAGGATCAGGGAAAGCACATAGGGGTCGAGCGGGTCCTCGCCCGGACGAAGCGTGATATTGCCAAACGCCGTCCACCCACCCCCGCTCCTGTACTGGTGGTGAAAGCCGATCCCTGGCTTTCTTTTGCGGGTGTGCCTCATCAGCTCCGGTTGGAGGGCTTCCGTACTGAAGAGCTTTTCGAAGATTTGCTCATACTGTGTGCCATCCAAC
>JBLNAU010000088.1:0-4172 GCA_050259515.1 Syntrophothermus sp. | reverse complement strand
GCTCGGCGATCGCAGACCAGGCAGAATTGACTGCCACCGCCATCCTGGCCCCGCCGCCCGGGACCCAGTACGAGGCCTGGCTGGTGGAAGACGATGGCCAGCGCACCAGTCTGGGACTCCTCTCCCTGGATTCAACAGGGCAGGGGAAATTAACCTTCGCTGGAGAACAGGGCACGAACCTGGTCGCTCAATACAGCGGCATTGAGATCACCATCGAACCCAGCCCTGACCCAGACACAAATCCCTCGGGCATCGTGGCCTATTCATTTTATTATCCACAGGATGCTCTTCCACACTTGCGCTCGCTGCTCTCTTCCTCCGCCAACACACCGAATCGGGCTGCTTTGATTCAAGGTCTCACTACCGATATACAGACAATCAACGAGTTCGCAAAGGAAATGCAAAAATCTTCTGCAAATACTAACATCGACCGGGTACATCTGTATGCAGAAGCCATCCTGAATATCCTGGTCGGCGATCAGAGCGACAAACATAAGGATTGGAACGGCGACGGCCAGGTGGATGATCCCAGCGACGGGTTTGGGCTGGTACTTAATGGTCGGAATCTGGGCTACTTACAAGCCACCTATATCGAGGCAGATGCTGCTGTCAGGGCCAGTGGAGCCTCCGAGCAACTGGTTACCTATGGAGAGGGCGTCAAAATCAGCGTCCAAGACCTGGCTCAGTGGACGGAACAACTCGAGGAGTTAATCAGCTCGATCCTTGCCTCACCGTCTTCCTCGTCGATTGCCCCTCTGGTTCTCCAGGCCTCGACGCTTGCGGAGAAGATGGTCAATGGCATTGATCTGGACGAAGATGGAGTGGTGGAACCTGTATTCAATGAGGCGGGTGTCCTGGTCGCTTATGAGCAGGCCTATCACATGGCCGATATGCCCCTGCAAGCCGTGGGCATTCGAAACCTCGGCACGGGCACGCCTACCTTTGTTCTTGTCACAGTGACCCCGGGTGGTGGGGGTGGGCGCGGCGGGCAGACTGTTCTTCCAACACAGAATACGCCTCCCGGGCAGCAAAACAACACCAGCGCGCCACCCCCGGGTCAGCAAAAGACTCCCAAGCCTCCGCCTCCGGGCCAGCAGAAAACGAAAGAGCCACCCCCCGGCCAGCAAAAAACAAAGAAACCAAACCCAGGAAATACCAGTGATAACAACGGGAATAAAAACAATGGCAATAATGCCACTCCGAATGTAGTCCCTTAGCTGATCTTATCCCTATCAATGTACCGGGCCCGTGATGCAGGGTGGATTTTCACCGGCCAGTCTGATGAGTGATAGGCTTTTTCGCCCAGCTCGCCGGGGATGTCGCTTGAAAAGTTTACCAACCCAATGCCTGACAGAAATGCAAGGTTTTGGGAATTGTCATTTTATTGCATTCAGTCAGATTTTATAGTTTGGGTATAATCAAAGTATGAATAGCTGGGTCGGCCAGACACTGGGAAAAGTTCGCATCGACGCGTTGCTGGCTAGGGGAGGAATGGCGGAAGTCTATATTGGGACGCATACCACCCTGCAACGGGAAGTTGCAGTCAAGGTCTTGCGTAACAATTATGATGAGCACCCGCACGCGCTCGAGCGCTTCCAGCGAGAGGCAATGGTCGTTGGAAAATTGCGCCATCCCAATATCGTCCAGGTCTTTGACTTCGACCTCGTGGACAGCCACCCCTACCTGGTGATGGAGTACATCAAGGGGCCGTCACTCCTCAAGTATCTTAATTCCCTGCACGAGAAGGATAAACAGCTCGATTTCCCGCATGTCGTCCGCTTCATGGATGCCATGACCAGCGCCCTGCAATATGCGCATGACAGCGGGGTGATCCACCGCGACATCAAGCCGGGCAACATCCTCCTGACCTCCCGCACCAGCGACATCGTCCTGGGGAAACCTCTGCCGAATGACTTCGAGCCGGTCCTCACGGATTTTGGCCTGGTCCGTTTTATCGATTCGACCCAGCACACGACCGGCTCCGGCCAGATCGCAGGGACGCCGGCTTATATGAGTCCCGAACAGGCCCGGGGCGAGCTGACGGACGGCCGGACCGATGTTTATTCACTGGGCATTGTTTTGTACGAGATCCTGGCCGGGCATCTGCCCTTCGAAGGGGAAACGACCATGGGTGTGCTGATGAAGCACATCAACGAGCCGCCTGCCCCGGTGCCAGGTCTGCCTCCCGCCATCCAATTTGTGCTGGACCGGGCCCTGGCCAAGGACGTGGACGACCGTTTCCAAACCCCCGCGGAGTTCGGAGAAGCCTTCAAGAATGCGATCGAGAACCGGGCGGATTTTTCCACCCTGGATGTGTCCAGTCCCAGGCCGACCACCCGCAAGGCTGCCAGGAGACTATTCAACAATAAACGACGACCCGGATGGATCCTGCCCGCTCTGATTGGCCTTATCATCCTGATCGGAGCCGTGGGCCTGTTTTTCAGCAATATCTTCCCGCTGGGCCTCGGTGCGACGAGCACTGCGACCTCCAGCGTGGTAAATACCGGCAGCATCCCAGCCCCTTCCAACACTGCGGCCTGGACAGATACTCCCGCTCCGACGATCCTTTTGGGGCGAACCGGGGTGCTGCAGTTTGAAGATGCATCTGCTTCCGCCGATCAGGCCAGGCTGATCGCCTCGGCCCTGCTCGCCCCTCCGCCAGACAGCCAGTATGAAGTCTGGCTCATCGATGACAATGGAGGCCATACCAGCCTGGGCATTCTCTCCCTGGACGCGAACGGCCAGGGGGAATTGACATTTACAGACGAACAGGGATTAAACCTTGTCTCCAAATATAGCGGGGTCGAGGTCAGCATTGAACCGGCCTCCGACGCCGACCCGAAGACCTCCGGCATTGTGGCCTATTCCTTTTATCATGCAACGGATGCACTGCCCCATCTGCGGGCGCTGCTGGCATCCTATCCCGATACGCCCAATCAGACTGCCCTTATTCAGGGCATCAACACCGATATCCAGACCATTGACGAGCTCGCCAGGGAGATGCAGAAATCGTCCGAAAACGGCAATGCAGACCGGGTCCGATTGTATGCAGAGGCAATCCTGAATATCATGGTGGGCAACCAAAGTCCCAATCACAAGGACTGGAATGCCGATGGACTGGTGGACGATCCCAGCGATGGATATGGTCTCCTGCTGAACGGCAGATACCAGGGTTATCTACAGGCAGCCTTTATCGAGGCGGATGCCGCCATCAAAGCCAATGGATCCTCCGAACAGATGGTCACGTATGGGGAAGGCGTGAAGAACAGTGTCCAAAACCTGGCACAATGGACCAAACAGCTTGAGGAAGTCCTCACCTCGATCCTCGCCTCCCCACCTCCGTCGGACCTGGCTCAACGTGTACTGCAGGCAGCCACGCTGGCCGATAAAATGCTCAACGGCAATGATACAGATGAGGATGGAGTGATCGAGCCGCTGCCCGGGGAATCAGGTGCCCAGGTCGCATACGAGCAGGCCTATCGTATGGCAGACATGCCCCTGGAGGCCGTGGGCATCCAAAACCTGGGCACCGGAACACCAACCTTTATTCTTATCCCCAGCACCCCGCGGGACGGTGGCGCGAATGGGAGTGGCGGCGGGGCAGCTACTCCCAAACCGACCCAGGCACCCCCGGGTCAGCAGAAGACAAAAGAGCCTCCGCCCGGTCAGCAAAAAACAAAGAATCCCCCACCAGCGAAGAGCAATACCACCAGCAATAATACGACAACCAATAACGGCAATGGCAACCAGAATGGGAACTAAGTGAAGGACGGAAAGTACTTTTTGAAAATGTGCTCCAGGCGGCGTCCCGCCGCTGTGGACAGACGCTTGAGCGAATCTTGTTATTATAGAACTTTCCGCAATCTGCTTAAGTAGTATTCCCCTTGGCATCAGCCATTTACGATCTCGCCTCCGTTGGGGTGCAGGACCTGCCCGGTGATGTAGGAAGAGTCATCGCTTGCCAGGAATACGTAGGAAGGTGCAACTTCCTCCGGCTGGCCTGCGCGGCCCATCGGCACATCCGAGCCAAATTTTGAGACCTTATCAGCGGGGAAGGTGGAAGCGATGAGCGGCGTCCAGATCGGGCCCGGAGCGACTGCATTGACCCGGATCTCCTTTTCGACCAGCGCCTGGGCCAGCGAGCGCGTAAAACTGACAATCGCACCCTTGGT
>JBLNAU010000087.1:0-4255 GCA_050259515.1 Syntrophothermus sp. | reverse complement strand
GTGAAGAACACAACCGTCGATCTGCGCGCTCAATATGGGCTGCAGACGGATTTCCCGATCGAATGGTTTTCCTCCTCCAGCCGGCGTATGTTCACCTGGAGCGCTGTCCGCCGGGCGCGTGCTCTTCATGCTGATCTGGTTTATACCTGGTTCCCTCAGTCGGCGGTGTTTGGATTGCTGCATGGGATACCGGTCGTATTTGAGATCCATATCCAGCCAACAGGACGGTTCGGCCCGGTCTGGCACCGGGCATTCGGGAACGTGCCGGGAAGAAGGCGGCTGGTTTCCATTACCCGCGCGCTTGTGGATCTTCTGGAGCGGGACTTCCAGATGCGCCTGCCTGCGAAGGAAGTGGTCATCGCTCCCAATGGGGTCGACCTGGAGCGCTTCGCCTCCCTGCCGGACCCGGTAACGGCCCGCCGTCAAACCGGCCTGCGTGAAGCCCCGACCGTGATGTGCACGGGTCACCTCTCTGCAGGTCGCGGCGCCGAGCTGTTCCTGGCACTGGCCGAGACTCTACCCCAGGCTCATTTCGTGTGGGTGGGAGGCCGCCCCCAGGATGTCACGAGCTGGAGGCAGCGCGTCCGGTCTGACAATGTCACCTTCCCGGGATTCATCCCCAACCGTGACCTGCCCCTGTACCAGGCTGCGGCCGACATCCTGTTGATGCCCTACAGCCGTTCGATCATGGGCTCGAGTGGGTCCGCCGACTCGGCCGCGGTGGCCAGCCCGATGAAGATGTTCGAGTATATGGCAGCCGGACGCGCCATCGTTTCGTCAGACCTGCCAGTGATCCGTGAAGTGCTGAACGAGGATAGTGCTGTCTTCTGCCAGCCCGATGATGTCGGTGACTGGAGGCTGGTGGTTGAATCACTGCTCGAGGATGAGATTCATCGCGCAAAACTGGGAAATCAGGCCAGGATGCAGGTGCAGAACCATACCTGGGTCGCCCGCGCCCAGCGGATCATGAACGGATTTCCATGAAAACAACTTACATCAAACCACAAGATATCCTGATCATTCTTCTGGCTTCGCTCTTATTGGCGGCGTCGTTTGCTACGATTCAGAGTGGGGACCTGACGGCTGGCTTCCCGGGCTTTTTTGTTCTTTTTTTCCTTTCACTCCTCTTTCTAAAATTGGCTTACGGATGGTCCGGCGGGGGCAGGATGCTGAGTGTCCTGATCGGCCTGGCTTTTGTTTTACGGCTTGGGGTGGGAGTGGCGCTGTATGTCGGCCTGCCTGCGTACGGGCACGGCGACGCAGATGACCGCGCCGGGTATGTCTTTACAGACGCACACAACCGCGACAACCAGGCCTGGATGCTGGCTACCTCTCCACAACCGATCCTGGATGCCTTCAGCAGGAAATATGCAACCGATCAATACGGTGGACTGCTGGCCTTCAATTCAACGATCTATCGGTACCTGTCCCCGGACGCGCAGCGGCCGTTAATGCTGATCCTCTTTTCTGCGTTTTTTGCCGCAGTGGGTGTTCCATTTCTATGGAAGGCAGTCATCCAGGTATTTGGCGGAGAAGTTGCCTGGGCCTCCACCTGGATCTTTGTGTCCTTCCCGGAGAGCGTCCTGCTTGGCGCCTCTGCCATGCGCGAGCCATACCTGCTCACCTTTAGTGCATTTACATTATGGGGGTTTGTGCAGTTGTTTCACCAGTCCGAGCGTCGTCAAAGCGGTTGGATATGGCTCGGCCTGGGCCTCCTCGGCATGCTCCTGGTTTCCCCGGCCGTTGCCATCTTTACGCTCATCATCTTTGCCGGCTGGATCTTTTTTGCCAATGAGCAGAGAAGGATCTCCTGGCAGGTGATTGCTGCCGTCGCGGTTGTATTTGTGCTTGGCCTGTTGCTCCTGTCTTCCTCACTGAACCGCTCGGGACAGTTTGAGGCAGCCTCTCCCTTGCATGTGGTCAACGACTGGCTGAAATCGGCTGTCAAATGGGATGCCTACCAATTGGAGCGCGAATCGGGCTGGGTGCAAAAGCTCTTCGATGAGATGCCTCCGTGGATGCGCCTGCCCTTCGTGGCTGTCTATGGAATGCTCCAACCCGTCCTGCCTGCGACGTTCATGAAACCGACCGTGCTGATCTGGAAGTGGATCGGTTTCCTGCGTGCTGCCGGATGGTATGCCATCCTTCCGTTCCTGATCCTTTCATTCGTGGCCGCGGCCGGCGCGAGGTCCAGGCAGACGCGCAACCTTTTGCTCTGGCTGGCCCTGCTCGTCTGGGCATGGATCCTGCTGGCGGCACTGCGCGGGGGAGGCGATCTGTTTGACAATCCACGCTACCGTACGATCCTGTTTCTGTGGCAGTCCATCCTGGCGGGATACACCTGGGTTTGGTGGCGGGAAACGCGCAGCGTGTGGGTCTGGACGGTCATCCTGATGGAGCTGGTGTTCACTGTCATCTTCACCTTCTGGTATGGGAGCCGCTATTATCACTGGCCGGGACAGTTACCGTTCGCCGGCATGGTGGCATTGATCCTGGGATTGTGGCTGTTGGTCCTGGGCGGCGGCTGGTGGCTGAACAAAAGGCGCGCTTGACAGTACCCCGTGCGAGTTTATAATTCAGCCATTGAATTTTGGAATTAAGGAGATTGAATGCCGACTGCTCTCATCACCGGAATCACAGGTCAGGACGGATCCTACCTGGCTGAACTTTTACTATCGAAGGGATATCGAGTGGTCGGCGTGGCACGTCGTTCCAGCACGGTTACGAATGAGCGGATTGAGCATTTACTGGATGATATTACCGTTGTTCAGGGTGATCTGCACGACCAGGGTTCGCTCCTGGCCCTGCTGGAGGAGTACAAGCCCTCGGAAGTCTACAACCTGGCTGCTCAATCCTTTGTGCCAACTTCATGGAACCAGCCTGCCCTGACAGGCGACATCACCGCCCTGGGCGTTACGCGCATCCTGGAAGCCATCCGCTATGTCAGCCCAAAGATCCGTTTTTACCAGGCCTCGTCCAGCGAGATGTTCGGGCGGGTGGTGGAAGTGCCTCAGTGTGAGACCACCCCTTTTTACCCGCGCAGCCCCTACGGCGTGGCAAAGGTCTATGGGCACTGGATCACGGTCAACTATCGTGAATCCTATGGCTTGTTCGCAACCTCTGGAATCCTGTTCAACCACGAAAGCCCGCGCAGAGGCCTGGAATTTGTGACCCGCAAGATCACCAACGGAGTTGCGCGCATCAAGCTCGGACACTCCAGGGAACTGCGCCTGGGAAACCTGGAAGCCCAGCGTGACTGGGGCTTTGCCGGCGATTATGTGGAAGCCATGTGGCGCATGCTGCAGCAGGATAAACCGGATACCTTTGTGATCGGCATGGGGGAAACCCATTCCGTGCGTGAATTTTGCCGGATCGCTTTTGGGTACGTGGATCTGGACTATAACGACTATGTCGTACAAGATGAAAGTTTCTATCGACCCGCCGAAGTGGATCTGCTGATTTCCAACCCATCCAAGGCGCGCGCCACCCTGGGGTGGGAGCCGACCCTGACGTTTGAGCAGCTCGTCATCACCATGGTGGATTCCGACCTCGAGAGATTAAAGAAAAAGTAATTCATGCCTACACTTTCGCTCATCATCCCAGTCTATAACGAGGAGGAAAACCTTCCCCTCCTGATGGAGTCCATCTGTATCTCCATGCAGTCCTTGAATCGGGAATGGGAGGCTATTTTTGTCGACGATGGTTCATCCGATCACAGCCTGGATGCGTTGAAGCGGCTGGTGGAGACCAACCCGGAGCACGTGCGGGTGGTTGTCTTCCGCCGTAATTTCGGCCAGACCGCGGCCATCGCCGCCGGGATCGATCACGCCCGGGGTGAGATCATTATCCTTTTGGACGCCGACCTGCAAAACGATCCGGCAGATATCCCGATGCTGCTGGCAAAATTGGACGAGGGCTACGACCTGGTCAGCGGCTGGCGCAAGGACCGGCAGGACAATCGTCTCACACGCACAATTCCTTCGAATATCGCCAACGGCCTGATCTCCCGCGTGACCGGTGTCCACCTTCACGACTACGGCTGTACCCTAAAAGCCTACCGCCGCGACGCGCTGGAGGGATTCCGGCTGTATGGGGAAATGCACCGCTTTATCCCCGTGTTCGCCCATTCGGTCGGAGCGAAGATCGCCGAGCTCCCGGTTCATCATCATGCCCGCAAATTTGGCAAGGCAAAGTATGGCCTGGAGAGGACGGTGAAGGTCATCCTGGATCTGTTTACCGTCAAATTCCTGCTCGA
>JBLNAU010000086.1:0-2977 GCA_050259515.1 Syntrophothermus sp. | reverse complement strand
TCGCCGGCCAGCAGGCGCGCCTGCTGGAAAAGATTTTCAGCCTGGAGCATGATCGTGTGCTCGGTGATGCCTCCCAGGGCATAACGCCGCAGGGTGGATATGGCGCTATGCCAGACCGTCGTGGGCAGGTTGTTCTTCTGCATCAGCTCGATCATGGCATTGATCGTTTTGAGGAACTCTTCGCTGGTGGTCTTGCCCGCGAGTGCCAGCAGGAAACCGTCCCAGACGCGGCCGAACGCGTCCCTGAACGGGAGCAGGGTCGGATCCTGTTCGGTGATGCCCGCCGAGTTAAGCAGGGCCCGGATGGCAGCTTCGCGTTTGTTCTCCAGCTTGCCGGTCCGTGCCACATCACGCGCGGCAACTGCAGCCTGGCGGACGTTTTCAGGCATGCAGCCACAGGACCAGCGGACAAGCAGCTGGGTGGGCGTGATCGTTGTCCGGGGGACGGTTTGTCCTTCCACGCACTTGAGCAGGGTGTCAAAGGCCTGTTTGCCGGCCGTATAGAAAGACTGGCGGACGGTCGTTAACGGAACGCCGGTTGTCTGGGCCTCGCGCAGATCGTCGAAGCCGGTTACCGCCACATCGTCCGGGACGCGAACGCCGCGCTGCTGAAGGGCCTCCAGCGCACCGAAGGCCATCCGGTCATTCGCCGCGACAATCGCCTGGAAGCGCAGGGAGCGGTCATCCAATAAAGTCCGGACCGCCGCCCTTCCACTCTCGGCCGTGTAATCTCCCTGTACGACCAGGTTTTCATCGTAGCGCAGATCGTGAGCTTTGAGCTCCTCCTGATAGGCCTGGAAACGCTGCTCGGCATCGACCTGTCCCTGAATGCCGCGAATGAAGGCAATGCGCTTATAGCCATGCTCTTCGATCAGATGCCGTACCACCGCGCGCATGCCCTCCAGGTTGTCTGGAATAAAGATGGCTGCACCGGGCACTTCCACCGATTGGGTGACGATGGGCAATTTTCCATACAGCTTGCGGACGGTGTTTAGATCCTCAGCACTGACTCCGTAAGCGACATCGGCAGTCAAAATCAAGCCGTCGAACTGATCGGGCTTGACCAGGTCGTAGAGGCCGAGGGAAAGCTTGTCATCCGGGGATGAGATGGGGGATAAGGGTCCGCCAATAAAATGAACAACATTTACGTTGTTGGCCTCTGCTGAATCAGTGATGCCCGTGATGAATTCCGACCCCCAGGCGCGGCCCACCTGTGATGTGAATACAGCGATCGTTTTTCTTTCAGTGGCTGGTTTGGTATCAGATGGCATTGGCGGCACTCTTCTAAAGTCGACTTTGGGATTATATCCTTGATTTTTTTCCGCCTATACAACAAAAGAGTGACAAAAGTACTTCAAACAAAACTGTTAATTGCGCGCCAGGAGGGCCATCCCATGGGAAACATTCATTCCGTATTCGGCTTATAATCGTCAGGTTTGGAGGATGATATTAATGGACTTTACTCGGACTGCACGAAAGCTCACGTTTATCCTGTTTGCTGCGCAAAGCCTGGCTTCAGCCGGGTTCATTGCTGCAGCGACGATCAATCCCATCCTTGGCGCAAAACTTGCTACCCATCGATCCCTGGCCACTGTGCCGTCTGCGGCTTATTTGTTAAGCAGTGCCTTTGCAGCGCCCATGTGGGGCGTCCTGATGGATCGATTGGGCCGGCGGAATGCAATCACGCTGGGTCTGGTGATCGGGATACTGGGCAACATCCTGGTGCTAACGGCCATTCAGGCGGCATCCTTCCCGTTTGTGATCGCCGGCTTGATGCTGATGGGCGTGACCAACGCAGCCGTGCAACTGGGACGCTTTGCCGCGGCGGAGGTCAACCCGCCTGCCTCCCGTGGACGGGCGATTTCTGCCGTTGTGCTGGGAGGGGTGATCGGTACCCTTCTGGCGCGCATACTGGCCGTGCCGGTGGGGGGCTTTGCAATGAGCCTGGGCATGGATGAGCTTGCAGGAGCCTATATCACCACGTTGGGTTTGTTTGCCATTGCTTCCATTCTGGTATTCATCGGGCTGCGTCCCGATCCGCGCGATGTTGGGCGCGAGGTGGCAAAGCTATATCCCGAGAAGATCCCTCACGGGGAGGCCCGTCCGGTTTCGAAAATTCTTCGCCAGCCTGCGGCGATCACGGCTGTAACTGCCATGGTGCTCGGGCAGGTGGTGATGGTCGGTATCATGGTGATCACCTCCCTGCATATGGAGGACCATATGCATAATCGCGCCGACATCTACACGGTGATCTCTGGTCACACCTTTGGGATGTATGCCCCGTCCCTCTTTTCCGGCTGGTTGTTGGATAAATGGGGACGCGGCAGGATGATCCTGATCGGATCCTTCACGTTGCTGCTGGCCTGCATCGCAGCGCCGCTCTCCCCGGATGTACTCCCGCTGGGGATTGCCCTGTTCCTGCTGGGCGTGGGCTGGAACTTCTGCTTTGTAGGCGGCTCCACCCTGCTCTCCGACCAGCTCTCGCCGATCGAGCGGTCGCGCACCCAGGGAGCAAGTGACATGCTGGTGGGGCTGGCTTCTGCATTCATCAGCCTGAGCAGTGGTTTTATTTTTGCAGCGACAGGTTATACGATGATGGCGGTCATCGGCGGGCTTCTATCGCTTGTTCCGCTCTTTCTATCCCTACTGTTTCTGAGAAGAAAGACAGTGACGGCCGCGGCATAGTAAAATCCCGCAGGCAATGAGCACTGCGGGATTTTTAAATCCAACGATCTTGGGAATGGCTGTTAATTTCAGAGAACTGTATTTATTTGCGTATCATGGTGAGCAGCATTTTGAATTTTGTAATTGCCTTCAATGCATGGGGGTCATTGGCCGGCATGATGATCGCGTCACCGGTCTTTAGATTGAACGGCTTGCCGGAGATCCTGACCTCCACTTCACCATCCAGCACGTGGACAAGCGCGTCATACGGCGCGGTGTGCTCGCTCAGCTCCTGGCCCTCATCGAAGGCAAA
>JBLNAU010000085.1:0-2845 GCA_050259515.1 Syntrophothermus sp. | reverse complement strand
ACAGCGACCGATGAGATCATGTGCCGCATCGGCGCACTGCTCCCCGAAGCGTATCGCGGTGTGTATGCAGATCATCCCCGTCTGAAGGAACTCCTCGAAACTCATGCGTAATGTGATCCGTTGGCTGGTTCGCCTGATCTTTGACATGATTGCCCGTGTCGAACCAAAGGGCTATGAAAATCTTCCGCAGGAAGGCAGTTTTGTCATTGCCACGAATCACCTGGGAATTTTGGACGCGCCCGCGGCCTTTTATGCGCTCGATTACTGGGATATGTTTGTGCTGATCGGGGAAAAATGGGAAAAGGTAGCACTCTTCCGCTGGCTGGGAAAATATTTCAACTTTATCTTCATCGACCGCTTCAACCCGGACATCAAGACCCTGAGAAAGGTGATCTCGCTCATGGAGAAGGATAACATCCTGGTGATCGCTCCGGAGGGGACACGCTCCAGGGTTGGGTCGTTGATCGAGGCCAAACCGGGGGTGAGCTATCTGGCTTCCAAGCTGAACCGCCCGATCGTGCCGGTTGCCATTACCGGGACGGAAGACGAGGCCCTGTTCGGAAATCTCAAGAGACTCCGCCGGGCCCATTTTACGCTGACGGCGGGGCCGGCGTTCACTCTTCCCCCACTTCCAAAGCAAAACCGGGACGAGGCGCTGAAACAGTACACCGATGAGATCATGTGCCACATTGCGGCGCTACTGCCCGAAAAATATCGCGGCGTTTATGCAGACCATCCACGATTGAAGGAATTGTTAACCGAACAACAGGCCGGGGCTCATTCGATCGGCTCGAATGTGCCATCCAAATGAAGGAAGAAGGTCTCGACCTTGAGAGCTGGGAAAAGGGCGCCCAGCTTGTTGCGGGTCTCCAGTAAATCGTGCCGGTGGCGCTTGTACGTGCCATCCCGTCCATAAGCCCGGCAGTCCTCATGGTTAATGAGACATACCGTATCGATGGCGTGGATCTGCACGGCCAACTGGACGTATTTCAGCACCATCTCGTAATCATGCACACTCCCGGCCAGGGAGATGATGTCGAAATTATCATACCCAAAACGAACCGTGATCCAGGGCTGGAGGAACTTTTGCAGGCGGTAATCCATGCAATGGACCACCAGCGCATCGCAGTGGATGACGGGCTTGCTCTGTTTGGAAGCTGCCATATCTTTACAAAACCTCGCCTTCGCCACGCCTGAGGAATTTCCCGTCTCCGCGTTTGCCCAGCCACCGCTCGCCATCCACGATCAGCTTGCCGCGCAGGAATACCTTCTCAGGCATGCCCGTCAGTTCCCAGCCCTCATACAGGTTGTAGTCTGTGCGTTGATGCGCCCGGGCCACGCCATAAGTGACCTTCTTTTCCGGGTCCCAGATCACGATATCCGCATCCGCGCCGGCCAGCAGCGCACCTTTGCGCGGGTAAAGACCAAAGATCTTCGCCGGGTTGGTGGAGTTGTAGGCGACAAACTGGTTGGCAGTGATCTTTCCGGAGCGCACGCCTGTAGTCCATAGCACGGGCAGACGATCCTCGATGCCGGGCAGGCCGTTCGGGATCTTGGTGAAGTCACCTTTGCCCAGCTCCTTGCCCGGGATGGCGATCTCGCGTCCCTCGTAAAGGATGGGCCGGGTTCCATCATAAAAGAAGGGGCAGTGATCCGTGCCGACGGTTTGCAGGATGCCCTGCGAGAGTCCCACCCATAAGCGGGCGTTATCCTCTGCCGACCGCATGGGCGGCGAACAGATCCATTTGGATCCGTCTGCGCGGCGCAGGTCGTCGATGGTGAAGAACAGGTACTGCGGGCAGGTCTCCCCCATCACCTTGACACCGCGCTCGCGGGCATACTGCAGCATGTCCACTTCCCCGCCCATGTTCATGTGGACGATGTAAACACTCGCATCCGCTGCGGACGCCATGCCTGCCACCCTTAAAGTGGATTCCACCGCACCCCAACCCGGTCTCGTTAATGCGTGCCATTCGGGCGTGGTGTGGCCTGCAGCCAGCGCCTGCTCGACCAGGGTATCGATCACATCTCCATTTTCACAGTGTGCCATTACCAGCATGCCGTTCTCTCGTGCGATCTGCATCGTCTTGAAAATACTGCCATCGTCGACGCGCAGACGCCCGGTATAGGCGGTGAACACTTTGAGCGTGGTAATTCCCATCTCGCGTAACAAGGGAATGTCCCGGGCGATCGCATCATCGAAGCGGGTCAGGTTCATATGGAAGGAATAATCGATGGCAGCCTTCTCAGCCATCTTCATCCAGATATCAACGGAATGCCTGAAACCTTCCTTCTCCAGGACAACAAAATCCATGACCGTGGTCGTACCGCCAAAAGCCGCCGCCTTGTGACCTGTGTAATGGTCATCCGAAGAGACCGTGCCGAACATCGGCAGATCGAGGTGCACATGTGGATCGATGCCGCCCGGCATGATGAGCTTGCCGCCCGCATCGATCACCTCCGCATTGGGATGCTGCAGATCCTTTCCGATCAGGGAGATCCTTTCCTCTTCAATCAAAATGTCTGCATCAAAGGTTTCGGTAGCTGTGATGAGGGTGCCGTTTTTGAGTAACGTTGCCATACGTTGATCCTCTTATTCATGGAAATGGGACATATCGAATTGTAAATCCAAAATCGAGAACTTATTTTTCTGCTTTCGTGGTTAAGTCGGTCTGGCCGCGGCACAGCCTATCATCCATAACGGATTGAATTTCGGATGTGAATGTGGAACCGTTTTCCTGCATCTTGAGCAGGGTCTGACAGGCCTGCCGCCGCACAAAGGGTGAGCTGTCTATCTTTATAGCAGCGGATTTAAATTCCTTTTCATTGCTTAGTACAGCATGGG
>JBLNAU010000084.1:0-2976 GCA_050259515.1 Syntrophothermus sp. | reverse complement strand
AAGTGTCGACGTAATCGAGAAGAACCTCCTCGCGATAGGGGAGTACTTCCTGCCACTGCTCAAGGTCCGGATGGTCGACACTGGCCTGCATCAATCGAAAATTGCGTGCCTCGTAGTTGGTGACAATAAAAAATATCCCCTCACGGTGGGCTGCATGATATTCGACCCCGTCCCGGCGCGGCGATAGCACCTTGAGCTCGCCATTGGGTTCGTTTGCGGAGAGGAAGCGCATTTCGATGGCGCGGGTGGCATGATGATGGGTCAGGATATAAGCGTCATCGCGGGTCTTGGTAATAAATAGAAAATAGGCTTCATCGTTTTCCTGGAAGACCAGGTAATCGTGTGAAGGATCTGTGCCGATCCGATGACGCCACAAGCAGTCTGGCCGCTGGGCAGCATCCAGCGTCAGATAATAGACCGTCTGGCTGTCGTTGGCCCACTCCACTCCCGTGTGGTAATAAACACTGCTAAAAGTATTGCCGATCGCTTCCGCATAAATGTCTGTCTTGGTTAGATCCTTGATGTACACGGTATAAACCTCACCACCCTCCACGTCCAGGGAATAGGCGAGCTTGGTCTCATCCGGGCTGATGGTAAATGCCCCAACGCTGCAGAAGGATTTTCCCTCTGCAAGAAGATTTTGATCGAGCAGAATTTCTTCGGGATGATCGAGCGACTCTTTTTTACGGCAAAAGATCGGATATTGTTTCCCGGCTTCCGTGCGAGTGTAATAATAGTAGGCGCCTCGCTTTTCAGGGACGGAGGAATCAGTTTCCATCATCCGGCCCTTCATCTCGGCATAGAGCATATCCTGCAAAGGCTTGGTATGACCCATCACCTCTTCAAGATAGTCACTTTCTGCGCGTAGATACTTTAGTACTTCCGGGTCATCCCGGTCGCGCATCCAGTAATAATTGTCTATGCGGGTTTCGCCGTGCTGGACGATTGTATGGGGGCGTTTGGGCGCCATGGGGGAGTATGACATCGTTAACCTCTCAAATTTAGGTAAAGGTAGGATAAGGGTATGGGATTGGAAGGCTACAAAACGGAGATTTTGGCAGGATTTCGCCTGCTTTTGGACAAGCGTCCCGGGCTCATAAGCCGTTGGACCGGCGGGACCTGGGCCGGCCGCAGCAACAGAACCTGGGAACGGATTGGCATTATATCACCGGCACCTTAAAGAGCAGCTTAGGCCAGATGAGAACCAAAAAGGCTTGTTTTCTGGCCTGACAAAGGTTCTGAACCTACTTAAATACAAGAGCTATAGATTATTTTTCCGCTGCATCAGCTCACAATCTGAGCAGCAAAGGCATGATGGATAGAGTGGAGGAAGGAGGCACAAGCAAAATATTGTGATCTCACGTAAAGAGATCAATTGAATCATCGCAGAGAAATGAAGTTTCAGAGGGTTTGAGCATAATTCTGTATGCTACGTGGGTTGATATTGTGCAAGTCACACTCGAAATTAAATATTTGAAGGAGCGGGAAACATATTTTGGTAGGAACGATCCCGGTATACAACCTCTTCAGCGGTCTCTCGTATTTTTAAGAAGAAGCAAGCGAACATTTGAGATTGTGAATCGTATTTTTATATATGAAGATAATCAACATGCAAAGAAACGCTTTTTCCCCGATCGCTTTTGTGATCAGTATCCTGGTCGTAAGTGCCGGATTGGTAGTGTTTGCCAATCTGCTTGCTTCCGGTTTTCGCTTCCATTTGGGACTGGTCTTACTGGTCCTGGGAATTTTATCCATGTGTATCGGCAATATTCTCGGCTTGCCAGCCCGCAGGTATGAGCGTCACTCGGGGATCAGGCATATGAATCTTTTCAAGATCCCTGCACCGGAGGAGTATATTGCTGGAAATTTATTTGTCTCCCGGAATCCGGCCTCTTTTTACTCGCTGGAGAATGTGTTGTTCCTTGCAGGATTGATTATTCTCCTCATCAGTTTGTTCATTCTTTTCTAAATCGCATCCTCCACGAACCCTGGATGTTTCACAAAAGACCTATGCAAAGGGGGAATCCGTCTTTTTATTCTCCCTGGCTAAAATACTGATCCTGGAATTATGCGGGGATCGTATCCTGCGTCTGATATATCTTTGCGATCACGTCCTCCAGCGGCGGGTCGGAGATGGTTATGTCTACAACGCTGCCGGCATTGGTCAGGTGGGAAAGGACTTTATCCACCTGGGTTTTATGGGTATCAAAACGCAGCTTTACGCCGTAGTGCCCCACTTTCAGGATTTCCACGCCCTCGACGGAAAAATTGGCTGGGACTTCCTCCGCATAGCGCACCTCCACCAGCTTGGAGGTCAGGAACCTGCGCTTGAGATTGGAGACCTTGTCCTCGTATACGATCTGTCCATGGTTGATGATGATGACGCGACGGCACAGTGCTTCGAGGTCGCCGGCATCATGGGAGGTCAGGAGCACGCCCACGTTCTCAAGCCGGGCCATCTCACGGATCGCGTCGCGGATGTGCTGCTTGGCGACCACATCCAGGCCGATGGATGGCTCGTCGAGCAGGATCAGTTTCGGGTGGTGGAGGAGTGAGGCGGCCACCTCACAGCGCATCCGCTGCCCGAGGGAGAGCTTGCGCACGGGCGTCTCCAGCAGGTCCCGAATCTCGAAGGCTTCCGCCAGTTGTCCAATGCGCATCCGGGTATCATGATCGTCCATCTCGAAGATCTTGCCGAACAGGGTGAAGGTGTCGATGGCTGGGAGATGGTACCAAAGCTGGGGGCGCTGACCGAAGACGGTGCCGATGTGATAGGCCAGCTTCTGGCGATCCTTCCAGGGAACAAAGCCGAGCACGCGGGCCTCTCCACTGGTCGGGTGCAAAATGCCCGTCAGTATTTTGATGGTCGTGGATTTCCCTGCCCCATTGGGGCCGATGAAGCCCAGCAGCTCGCCCGGCTCCATCTGAAAGGTGAGGCCGCGCACTGCTTCCACCGAGCTGTATTCAGGCTTGACC
>JBLNAU010000083.1:0-3530 GCA_050259515.1 Syntrophothermus sp. | reverse complement strand
CGGGAGTTTATCGGCGAAACGATTGAAATCCTCCACGCTGACATCCCGCAGGGACTGAATCTCCGGCAGGTCCTGTTTCAACAGCCTGACCGCTTCTTCGCAGGCAAAGCGGCGCTTGTTGTATTCACCGCTGGTAAGCTTCCTGCGGACCGTTGTGTCTGCGATCACAATGGACACATCGTCCGGCAGGGGAATCGTCTTCCAGTCCAGGGAGCGGCAGTCGAGCAGCAATAATCGATTCTCCACGCCGCAGGCCGAAGCGAACTGGTCCATGATCCCGCAGTTGACCCCTACGTAGCGGTTCTCCGCTTTCTGGCCGAGCAGGGCGCGCTGCAGGGAGGGCAGCGTCCATTCACTCAGGGTTTGCCAGGCGAGCAGGAAGGCCATTTCCACCGACGCGGAGGAGCTCAGGCCTGAACCGCGTGGCACGTCGGACGCAAAGACCGCGTTCATTCCGTTGGTGTCCAGGGGCTCTTCATGGAGCGCCCACAGGACGCCGGCGGGGTATTGTGCCCATTCGGGCAGGGGCGAGCCATCGGCCTGGGTTTTGGAGGGGATCGTTTTCGAGGAGAAGGAGGCCTGTTGTTTCATATCCACAGCCTGAACCGTGGAAAGATCCGTGCCGGAGGGAGAGAAGGCGATATAGGTGGCACGGTCGATCGCGGCAGGCAGGACGAATCCATCGTTGTAATCCACATGTTCCCCCAGCAGGTTCACCCGTCCCGGCGCGCGGACGATATGCTCGGGCGCGCTTCCAAAAGTTTTCTGGAAGATATCCGTAATCTGATCTTTGATTTCCATGGGTCGATTGTAGCAGGAGTGCTGCCGGTTGACGATACCTGAGCGATGCTGATACACTGCGCTCTTCCTGGAGAAGAAACCATGACAAATCTCAACGCTCAATTTGACTCGATCCGCCAATCCGCAACGGTCGCCATGGCAGACCGGATCCTGGCTCTAAAAGCCAGTGGACAAAAGATCATCGGCCTGCAGGTGGGTGACCCAGATTTTGGGACGCCACCGGCTGTGATGGATGTGGCTGTACAGGCGATGAGCGGCGGCCTGACCCACTACACCTCCTCGCGCGGCAACCCGGACCTGCTGGCGGCGATCGCCAAAAAGCTGCAGCGCGACGAAGGCGTTTCCTATGATCCTGCCTCCGAAATTTTGGTCACGCATGGAGGGATCCATGCCTATTACACGGGCATGCAATCGATCCTCAATCCGGGCGATGAAGTGCTTGTGCCGGATCCATCCTGGGCGACGCATGCCAACATGGCGATCATGCTGCGCGGCCAGGTAACGCGCATCCCCGCGCCCGCCGAGAACGGATTCATTCCGTATTTCGAATCGTGGGAGAAGGCATTGACCGCACGAACGCGGGTGATTGTTTTGAATTATCCATCCAATCCCACGGGTGCGTATCCGACGCGTGAGTATTTAAATAAGCTGCAGGACTTTGCCAGGGCGCATGACCTGTGGATCGTGAGCGATGAAGTCTATGGGAGCCTGTATTATGGGGAGCGGCCCACCAGCGCGGCGGCGTTCGAGGCTGCCAGGGAACGTACCCTGCTGGTGAACAGTCTTTCAAAATCCTATGCCATGACCGGCTGGCGGGTTGGCTTCCTTGCCGCGCCTTCACGGGTGATCGACAATGCTTTGAAAGCGGGGCAGAACTCCATCACCTGCGTCGCACCGTTCATCCAGAAGGCCGCGGCCTTTGCCCTGACCGATCCTGGGATACAGGAGGTCACAGCCCATATGCGCAGTGCATATGCACGCCGCCGTGAGCTGGTCCTGCGCATCTCGCACGAGCTGGAAAGCGAGAAAGTACGGGTCACACCGCCCCAGGGCGCGTTTTACTTCTTCCTGGATTTCCGTGAGCTGGGGATGTCCTCCGTGGAAATCTGCGAGCGTATCCTGGAGGAGGCCGGCGTGGGGCTGGTCCCCGGCTCGGCGTTCGGCGCGCAGGGCGAGGGCTTTGTCCGCATGACGATCGCCGCTTCGGACGAGGAGGTGGAGGCTGGGTTTAGAAGAATTGTGGAGTGGGCGGACAGGCGGTAGGGGCGACCCGTTCCGAACCCTTGAGCGGTTGTCCCAGCATATCACAAGGGTGGTACAGTATAATCTCGTCCATCCCGTAGTTTTCTAAAGAGGCTGATCCATGAGTGTGCTGAAAAATGAATGGACCATCTTTATTGTTGCACTTGTTGCAAGCATTTTGACCGCTGTCCTGACCTTTACCGGGGTCAATCCGGCTTTTGTATTTATCATCAGTGCAGTTGCCCTTGCATCCCTGGCTACTGTCGTAGGACACTCCACGGAGCAGCTGGGTCATTACCTCGGGCCAGGCCCAACCGGAATCCTACAGGCCAGCGTCGCCAGTCTGCCGGAGCTGTTTGTCAGTTTTTTCGCGCTGCAGGCTGGCCTGGTGACCGTGGTACAGTCGGCGCTGGTGGGCTCCATTCTTGCGAACACCCTGCTGATCATGGGGCTGGCATTTCTCTTTGGTGGCTTAAAAAATGGCACCCAGAAATTCGGTTCAGAAAAGCCGCGGGCCATCGTCATCCTGATGGTACTGGCAGTTTCCGCGCTGGTTGTCCCCACGCTTGCGGATGCGATCCATACCCCGGCCGAGGCGCATGAGGAAGCCTTGAGTATTGCCAGTGCCGTTGTCCTGCTGGCTGTGTTCGCGGCCAGCATCCCCTTTTCCTGGAAGGGCGGGCCGATCAGTGAAAATGTCCCGGCCGAGGATATGGAGGAAAAAATATGGCCCATGTCGCGTGCGATCATTACCCTCGGCGTTGCGGGTGTTATCACTGCCTTTGTATCTGAATGGTTTGTAAGTGCCCTCGAACCGACCATGCTCGCCTGGGGAATTTCAGAAGCCTTTGCGGGTCTGGTCATTGTGGCTATTGCCGGGAACGCCGTGGAAAATGTGGTGGGGATCCGTTTGGCGATCAAGAATAAAACCGACTTTGCCATCAGTGTTCTGATGAATAGCTCGTTGCAGGTGGCGCTCGCGCTGACGCCGATCCTGATCCTGCTCTCCTACTTTTTTGCTCCCATTCCGTTGACCCTCGTTCTGCCGCCGCTGCTGGTGGTTGCCCTGGCGCTGGCCGCCATCCTGAGTGCATTTATTGTATTTGACGGCGAATCCAACTGGCTGGAGGGGATTGCGCTGGTGGGACTCTATCTCATGATCGCCATCTCCTTCTGGTGGGGATAAACAGTAGACAGTTCTCAGAAGGCAGTAACCCATCAGCATTTCACGCATTTAATGATCCTGCGTTGGACTGCGGGAGAAGCTGATTATTGGAAGTCACAGAGGAACCAGAATGAAGGTAGCATTTCAAGGTGAGCCTGGTGCGTATAGCGAGCAAGCGGTGTTCAATTATTTCGGGAATGTGGAAGTCCATCCCTGTGAATCATTTGACATGGTGTTTGACTCTGTGGTTTCGGATGCCTGCGATTTTGGCTTGATCCCCATCGAGAATTCACTCGCCGGGAGCATTCACCAAAACTATGAC
>JBLNAU010000082.1:0-6753 GCA_050259515.1 Syntrophothermus sp. | reverse complement strand
TTTTTAATTCATCAACACCTGCACGCAGATCCGCCAAATACTCCTCAAATTTTGCCTGCCAATTATCAAGCGAACTTATGTTGATCGTTTGACCCAAGGAAGACAGATCGCGCTTGTGGCTAATCTCTTGCAGGGCCAACGTTCCTAGCTGTTGTTCCATGTCCGACTGCGTATTCGTTCCTTTTCGTGCCAAAGTAACGATCCACTGGCGATCTGCATTAATTCTTTCAAGATCCTTTTCAATCCTTTCACGTTCTTCATGAAGATTCGATGTATTCGTCTGCAGTTGCTCAACAAAAATCTGAGCCTGGGAAAGTAAATAGTCCGGCTTATCCAGAGCATTACAGATTTTTCCCATGCTTCTGTATCCGCCTTCTTTGCTCCAATATTCCGTGGGCAATCCGGAGAGAGCAGATCCTTATGATTTTGGCGGCAAAAATAAACAGCTGTCAGTGTCTTGCGCTCGACCAGTTCGCCCTTCCGATTTTTCCTGGTTTTCCGGGTTCTGGCACCCCATTTATGATTGCATGCACAATACAGCTTTCCACCCAGCAGATAGTCCAGGTACAGGCGGCGAGCTGGATACGTTTTCTTTTTGGCCCTCATTTCAAGGAAGCGCGCATAGGTTGCTTCATCAATGATCGCGCTTACCGGTATCTCAAAGAGCTTCCCTTTTCTGGACTGAATTTTTATCCCGTAGGCATATTCCTTCGCTGACACCTGTTCTCACCCTAGAATTTCATGATGAGAAACCAGGCAGTACTGTGATTTGTACACTCGAATCACCAGAGGCTTTGTTGCCCATACTGAGGAAGACACCATCATCGTTTCGTGGCAATCTTCGTGCAAATCCTATATTCCGGATTGACAGGAAAACGCCTGCTATTGAGCTCTCCTTGTTGAACGCCGGCACCTCGTTTGCCATTGAACTACCGATAGTCTGGAATACTTTGACAGGTCAGGTCACTGAATCTGAGAAACTTTGGGTATATCTTCTAAGCTAAGCTGTTGGCCTCGGACGGGGCAAATAATCTTCGATCGCCGATGTCATGCGCGAGGGTGTGCCAAGCAATCACACCTTGTCTGTGCGGAGAGGCTTATCATACGGAGTCTCGTTAGGGTGCCCGGATTGGAACTCGGCACCCCATCAACCCGGCCAACTGTCTACCCAGTGAACTTGAAAGGTTAAGAAACAACTGCAGTGCGGAGTCCTTCCACTGTTCTGATCACCACCGTGAAGGCATCCGAAAAGGCCTTGACTTCCTCTTCCCCCAAATCTATAGCCTGATTCATGGTTATGCCAAGCTCCTCAAGTTCCTTCAGGTGCTGACGCGCCTGCGACAGGTTCTCCTCCAAACTTATCCATGATCCAGGAAGGCCGTTACATCAAGGTCTGGTTGTTACCGGTAACCCTGAGAACCACACCATTTTGAGATGGGTCGTGCAGCAGGAATCCATCCTCTGTTTGCTTGCCAGGAATTCCGGCCTTTTCTACCCTCGCGATCACTTCATCAAGCGCTGCTTGATCGGGTATATCCACAGTAAAGTGACGCAGACCCAGCGCGTCCACGGGTGGTGGAGGCGCGCCGCGTCCCTGCCAGGTATTCAAGCCTATGTGGTGGTGATACCCGCCCGCGGAGACGAATGCCATCCCAATTCCCCTCGATATACCCATAATATCAAATCCAATGACACCGTGGTAAAAACTAACCGCTTCGTCAATATCGCGCACATGCAGGTGTACATGTCCGATTTTTGTTTGGGAAGGAATGGAATTGTCCAAACGGTCATCTTCCTTCAAGTGGCTGAATAAAGCGTCTACATCCAGCGGCTCACGGCCATTACTCCATGATCCATCCTTGCGTCGGGCATCAAAGTCGTCGTTTGTGAACCTCCATGTGCCATCTTCTGGTGATTCACAATACAATTCGATGCCGTTGGCTTCCACGTCATCCAGGTAAGTGCTCTTGGTCATGATGTGGTCAGTGGGCGCGTTGGGGTAGTTCAACGAAAATAGACGCGCTGTTGCGATAGCGAACTCGCTTCGGTTGGGGAATAAGTAAGCGACATGATACAAACCCGTTACGCCGCGATATTTTTTCAAATCAGGTTCCTCGGTAAGTACAAGCAGATCATTACCGCCTTTCGCCCGATCCTCGGTAGGGGCGCCAAGCCCTGCCCTATTTCCGTCGCGCCAGTTCAGTTTGAACCCCATTGCCTGCTGATAAAAGGCGATCTGGTTATCAAGGTTTGCCACTTTGAGCGAGATGTGGCCGATACCAGTACTAGGGTGGATGGAAAATTCTGTTTTATCCTGTATTTGTGTCTTATTCATTTCTCTTCACTTTCTAAAGACATATCGATCGCTAAAGGTCCGACAACTTCTGAATTTCTTTGCTCTCCATGAAAACCCAATTTCTGTTCAAAATAAGGATGCGAAAATAGGCTTAGCACTCCCAACTGGAAGCTTCTTTCTTCCAGTTGGGGGTTAAGAGACTGTTTGAAGCAAGGGCTAGCAGCTAAATAAGAGCCTTCGCTTGAACCGGATATTTACGGATCGATTGGATCTTGCTATTTTAGGGTATGAGTGGGATGTTTGTTAGCGCAGCATTTCCGTCGGGCGCGATCACCGTCGGTGTGCATAAATTATTATACACCAATTAGACCATCGTCCCCCAGAAAATTGGGCGCTTCGCCAATCCGTGTAGCATTGAAAACGAAATAGCTAGCGCCCTTTTACGAGCTCAGCCTCCTTTGACGAGCCTGCGCGAGGATGTTGCAATTGAAGGAAGTTCTAGAGGAGAAAACCAGAGGCTTATCATATGATTTGGGAATGAAATGACACACAAAGTAAAAATTGTTGCGACCATTGGGCCTGCCAGCGAAAATGAAGAGTTGTTCGAGAAATTGATTCTTTCGGTTTGGATGTGGCTCGCATGAATTTCTCCCACGGCCCACACCAGCAGCACGCGGAATGAATTAAACTAATCCGCCAACTGGAAGTGAAACGAAACGGGAGCCGACTATGAAGATATCTTTCGGCACATCGAAGTAACATCCGATTTTTGTGCACGTTAACCAGACTAGTACCGCAACAATCTTAATTTGGAGGGCTAATATTGATAATGCACCTTCAAAATAAGCCCGAGATCCTAGAGCTTAAGGAAGTTGCGGCACTAGGCATTTCGCTTCTGTCGCATGGGCCTGACCAGGCCCTTCCCCAAATTGTCTCACCGCATGGCATCATAATATTTGCGCAGGAGCAAGAGCTGGTTACCTATGCATTCGCGCAGCTGGCTACCGTGACTCGGTGCGGGTCTACGACCATGGAATGCCGGACCACACGACCCTGAATGACATGGAGCGACTGGTGCACGAGAAGACCCAGCATTAGATCTCAGATCAATGATCGCCTGCTGGCTCTGGCGGAAAGCAAGCATCTCATCTAGGGGTACAAGCTGCGTCCGAATGCGAGCGTGACAAATACGAACATTCGCTATCCGACCGATAGCGGGCTGCTCCTGGATGGCTTCGCTGCTGGAATTATTAAAAAGTGGGCAAAGAACTCTAATGGGCAATCTACTGAGTTGCATCGCCGATAAACGAATAGCAGCCGAGCCGCATGACTAGTGAATGGGACATGATCCTCGATAGCCCCTGGGATCCTTTTGGCTTTCGGGTAATTATGTTCCTCGGAACAAGTTGTTCTGAATGAACACTCAGAAGACCAGAAAGGAGTAGGCTTGTGTCAGATTTCGTCAGCCAGTTTTCCGGTGCAATCAAGCAAGTGTTGCCCATGGTCGAGGATACCTATAAGGATATTCATGAGCATCCGGAGCTCTCGCTCCAAGAGGTTCGAACCGCCGGCATCGTCGCACAAAAGCTGCGCGATGCCGGCTTTACTGTTACGGAACACGTTGGCAAGACCGGCGTTGTAGGTCTATTGAAAAACGGTGACGGGCCAATTGTGATGATGCGCGCGGATATGGATGCGCTACCGATGCGTGAAAATACCGGCGTGCCGTATGCCAGCACCGCGACAGGTGTAAACAAGAAAGGGGAGACGGTGCCAGTTTGTCATTCGTGCGGGCATGACCTGCATACCTCCTGGCTGCTGGGTGCAGCCACAATCATATCGGAGGCGCGCCAGAACTGGCACGGTACGCTGATGACCGTGTTTCAGCCGGCAGAAGAAACTGCCGAAGGCTCGCAGGCAATGCTGGATGACGGCATGATGGATCGTTTCCCGAAGCCTGACGTCATCCTGGGGCAGCATTTGATGCAGTATCGCGCCGGTACGGTGAACTATCGCGCGGGGCAAATCTTGACTTCAGGGGACAGCCTGCTGGTTCGTTTTTTCGGTAAAGGTGCGCACGGTGCAATGCCGCAAAACAGCATCGATCCCGTGGTGATGGCTGCATCGGCAGTACTGCGGCTGCAGACCATCGTGTCGCGCGAGGTGGCACCCGACGCCTCAGTGGTGGTGACCATTGGCGAGCTCCATGCTGGAACAGCAGAGAATATTATTCCCGCAGAATCCTATATTAAACTAAACGTGCGCACTACAAACGAGAACGTGCGCAATCATGTGATGGAAGCAATCAAGCGTATCTGCATCGCCGAGGCGCATGCTTCCAATGCCCCAAAAGATCCGGAATTCGAGGTTATCAACAACTATCCCCTGACGGTGAATGATGCTGAAGTCACCCAAAAGGTCTCGGAGGCGTTCCGGGAACATTTTGGAGGGCGCGCCCAGGAAACCCAGCCTGCCGGGGCGAGTGAGGATTTCAGTCGTTTTGGGAGAGCCTGGAATACACCTTATATGTTCTGGTTTGTGGGCGGAACAGCGCCTGAAAAATATGACCAGGCCATACGCGAGGGCACCTACGAGAAGCTCCCAGGTCCGCACTCGCCGTTCTGGGCGCCTGTCCTGCATCCTACGCTCGAAACAGGGATCGAGACCTTACTGACGGCTGGCGGAGTCTGGCTGGCCAAATAAAGGAGGAAATTAATGGTTGCCAAGAATGCAACAATGCTTGCCGGGAAGCCGGCTGCATCCTCCACCTTCAGTGGTAATGACAGACTCTTGCTCGGCATCGTCTTGAGCGTGATCACCTTCTGGCTCTTTGCCCAGACCACGCTCAATATCAGTACGACAATGGGGCAGGATCTTGGCATCGAACAGAACTGGATCAATATTGCCGTCAGCATCACCGCTTTATTTTCCGGTATTTTCATCGTGGTCATGGGCGGGCTTGGCGACCGGATCGGCCGCGTCAAGCTGTCACTGATCGGGATTGGGTTGAGCATTCTTGGCTCCTTACTAATTGCAATTTCGCCGGCGGGGACAATGGCTTTCCTGATGGCTGGGCGCATCATCCAGGGACTCTCGGCGGCCTGCATCATGCCCAATACCCTTGGATTGGTAAAGACGTACTGGGATGGAGCCGCGCGCCAGCGTGCCATCAGTTTCTGGTCGATCGGTTCATGGGGTGGATCGGGGGCTGCCGCCTTATTCGGTGGGATCGTCGCAGTGACGATTGGATGGCGCTACATATTTTGGGCATCCATTCTTGTCTCCATCGTGGCTTTTTTGTTGATCCGAGGAACGCCGGAGAGCAGGGTCGAGTCAGCAGGCAAGCAGAA
Source organism: Syntrophothermus sp. (assembly GCA_050259515.1). Taxonomy (GTDB): domain Bacteria; phylum Chloroflexota; class Anaerolineae; order Anaerolineales; family Villigracilaceae; genus Defluviilinea. The sequence goes on along the minus strand of JBLNAU010000082.1, from coordinate 1,107 downwards.
GGGGTTCGATTGGGCCGGCCTGTTTACGTTCATGGTGGCATTGATCTGCCTCAACATCGTCATCGGGCAGGGTGCCCAGATTGGCTGGTTAAACCTGATGACCCTGGCGCTTATTGCGATCTTCATTGCGGCCGCAATTGCATTTTTCAGGATCGAAAACAGCAAGGACAATAGTTTTGTCGATCTCAGCCTGTTTAAAAATAAGACGTATTCGGGCGCGACCCTTTCGAATTTCCTGCTGAATGGCTCAGCCGGTACGTTGTTAGTCGCCCTCAGCCTCGTGCAGGAAGGTGCGAACCTGTCCGCGTTGCAGGCTGGACTGCTTACGCTGGGTTACCTGATCGCCATTCTGGCAACGATTCGAGTGGGCGAAAAGCTGTTGCGCATGTGGGGACCGCGCAGGCCGATGTGGCTGGGTTGTGCAGTTACCGGCATTGGGATCCTCCTGACCGCTCAGACCTGGATTTACGCCTGGCAGTATATGATCCTGGCCGTGATCGGTTTTACCCTGTACGGCATCGGACTCGGTTTCTACGCCACCCCATCCACAGACGCGGCCCTCTCGAATGTGCCTCAGGATAAGGCAGCTTCCGCAGCCGGGATCTACAAAATGGCATCCTCCTTAGGTGCAGCATTCGGCGTCGCGATCTCTGCAGCGATCTACACCGGGCTCAGTTCGGAGGTTGTTGCTATGTCAAATTCCTTCATGGTTGGTCGGACCGATAATATTACGGTACGTTTCGCCGCCATGGTCGCGCTGTTGTTCAACCTGATTATGGTGCTCATCGCCATTATCTCTATCCTGGCTACCGTTCCGCCCGGCATGCAAGAAGATGCATCCTAAGCCGGTTCAACTGAACTTTATCAGCACGGCGGCTGACTGGTTGGCATCCTTCAAGCTTGCGGCAACGAATTATCACTATGCACTAAAATACATTTGATCGATTCTCGTGTTGAAGACTCGCTCATGTCATTAGATACATTGCTCGTCGCTCTGGACCTGATTGGGACCTTCGTCTTTGCCCTCAGTGGCGCGGCGGAAGGAGTCAAGCACCGCCTGGATCTTTTTGGGGTATTAGTACTATCGTTTGCCGCGGCGACCGCCGG
>JBLNAU010000081.1:0-3336 GCA_050259515.1 Syntrophothermus sp. | reverse complement strand
GGAGAGGACAGGAAAGCGCCCTGCGAATATGGCGGAAGGCTCGTCGCCTCTCTACTTCTCCTCAGGGCCAAATGGACAGTTTTCCCTCAAACAATACTGGTTGTAAAAGCTGAACTCGCAGGTGACGGTATCCGGTACATCCAGTTTGACCTGGAAGTTGTGCTGGACAAATATTTTGGCAGTCTCGATCGCCATCAAGGTATCCCTCTTACAACAGCGCAAATCCCCCAGGGCCTCAATACGGCGCAGGCTTTCGTTGGTCATCTGGTTTGCCAGTCCCCATGCACCTTCCGCGGCCGGGCTGGCTTCACCGATCAGGCTGATAAAGATCCCGGTCCCGATCCCGGTGACACAAACTCCGTAGAAGCCGCAAAAATCGCCGATCACATGGGCAGTTCGCTGGCGTGCCATTTCCAGTTTCCTTGCCTTTTCCTCTACCTCTCCAAGTTGATTGTAATAAGCGGTCAGGAGAACGGCAGGCACAAGATATTGATTCACGGGTCCCTGCATGGTAACCGAAAGGATATTGAGCAGGGAGACTGCCAGCTCCACCGGTTGCGTGGATGAACTGTTAAGACAGATTTTTTGGATCAGCTCATCTGCCGGGACGGAATGGCACGCCTCACAGATGTAATGCCCCTGCTTGCAGACTACGTCGGATACAAAATGGCCTCGACACAGCTCGCAGGTGTGCGTACGGGCTTCGGCCAGATGTACCAGCGGCGATCCGCAGAGCAGGCAGCTTGACTTGCGCATCATCCCGTCCTTTATAAATGGACCGCACCGATCTCCTCAGCCAGCTCTCTCCCACGGGGATCCTCGGCGGGCTCGATCTTACGGGCGAAGACCAGAAACCCGGTATGCGCCACCATGCGGTCCGTGGGACGGATGCGGTTGGGCTCGGCCTGGTAGAACCTCAACAGTAACTCACAGACTTCCACAAAGGCAAAATTGGTCTGCCGTAGCGCGATGAGCGTCTTTTCCACCTGGTTAAACGTGGGAATGAGGCAGCATAGAAATCCGCCCGGCTTGAGGGCATTCCGCACCTGGACGGTGTAGTCGTAGGGATTGGGCACATCCAGGAAGAAGGAGTCTGCGTCCGTTTCGTCAAAGCCTTCGGCGATATCGCGCAGCTTGAAGTCGACCCGTGACTCGAGCCCGAAGCGGACCAGGTTTTTGTGCGCCAGGTTCTGGACGTCAGGCTTGACCTCATAGGAGATCACCTGTCCCTCCGACCCGACCGCGTAGGCCAGCGCGGTCGTCATGGAGCCGGAGCCGGTTCCCGCTTCCAGGACCTTGCGCCCGGGGCCGATCCCCATGGTCACGAAGATGAAGCCGATATCCTTGGGATAGAGGATTTGCGTGGTGCGCGGCATATCCACGAGCAGATCTCCCAGGGAGGGCTGCAGCAGGTAGAAGGGTGAGCCAATATGGCTAAAGACCTGCGTCCCCCAGGGTTTGCCGATCAGGTCGTCGTGCAGGAGGACACCGCGGTGGCTTTCGAATTTGGCACCCGCTTTGAGTGTAAATATAAAATGCTTGTGGCGCAGACCGACCAGTTGTGCAAGGTCGCCGTCGCGTGCAATGAACGTGGTAAGGGAAATAGCCATGGGAGTATCTTACCATGAGTGTTTTAAAGTCATGGCACCAGCTCCTCAGGAACAGGCTGGGACTGTTCTGACCGCATTCTCCTGTTCAACAGGAATAGGGTGAGCAGGAGAGCCACTGTAAAGATGACCAGGCCAACCGTCGTCCCGGTGGTCAGGCCCTCGAGAAAACCGGGTTTTCCAAGCTCCCCGGCCATGCTGGAGAACGTGAATACGATCGCCAGGCTGTTCCATAGTCCATGCAGCGAAACACACAGCAGGTAGATGCCCAGCAGACGGAGATAACGGCGTTCCTGGATCGCATATACGATCGCGGCCCCCATCATTGCAGAGGTGGCCACGTGTAACACATCCGTCCCGAAGCGGGTCAGAAGCAGGGTGGCCCAGTCGCCTGACTGGGGAGTAACACCCAGCGTCTCGATCAAGGCATAGGCGGCTCCGCTCAGTGCGCCGAGGACGAATCCCTGGGAGGGCGAGCTGATCTGGTTGCCAAACAACCAGACGCCCAGCGGCTTGAATAATTCCTCGATCAGGGGGACCAGGAAGCCGAAGAATATTAATGCAACGGCAAGTATGCCCGGGCGAAGCAGTAACGGAGTAATGAGCTTGATCAAGGCTTCCGGGTCCTGCTCCAACGTGTAGATCTGGTTTGACAGTCTTTCCAGCTGGGCCATCAAATGGGGCTGGGTGGTGATGTAAATCAATCCGAAGATAAAAATCAATAAGATCACGATCCCTTCCAGGATAAATATCAGGAGGGGAACCAATGTCATGGAAATTCCCAATACATTCCAGGTGCGCCAGCGCGGCCCCAGGGAAATGCCCCGGACTCCGAGACCCAGCAGGACCAGGATGGGAAGAACGACAGCCGGTATCGTCAGCAGTGGAATGAACAGCCAGTTAACCGGTTCTTTGTTGATGATCTGGTAGCCGATCAGAATGGCAGCGCTCGCGATCAGGAGACAGGCAGCGATCTGCCACCAGGAAATCGAAAAGTTCGACTCTTTCTCTGCAGATGGTTTTTGAAGATATTTTTGGAACGAGAAAAAGGCCGCCGCCAGGAGCAGGATGCCCTCGAAGCTGGTGACTGCCAACAGGATGGTCTCACGAAGCTCAATCGGTTGGCCGGTGAACAGGGTGCTCAGCGCCACAACACCCAGTAAGACTGCCAGGCCCAAAATGAACACCGCCCCCACGGTGAATAACAGGGAACCCAGCAGCGAGGGAAGATGTGTCGAAGACCTCATTACTTTTCCTCCACCGTGATGCTCAACAGCTTATCTCCGGGAGGGGTCGCCTGGCCCGGTTGGGCATCGCGCGGGGTCAGCTGCTTTAACACGTCCATACCATTCAGCACCTCTCCGAAGATCGTGTACTTGCCATCGAACTGGGACGCCGGCCCATAGGTGATAAAGAACTGGCTCCCGCTGGTGTCCGGTCCCGAGTTGACCATGGCGACCATCCCGGGGCGGTCGAACTTCCTCCGTGGATCGATCTCTGTGACTACGTAATAACCGGGATTGCCCTTGCCCGTTCCGCTCGGGTCGCCGGTCTGCGCGAACAGGTCCGGGATAACACGGTGGAAGGTGATGTTGTCATACCATCCGTTTTTCACCAGGAAGAGAAAGGAGTTGACGGTAAAGGGCGCCTTGTCTGCAAACAACTGGATCACCACGTCGCCTTTTTCGGTGTGCAGGGTGGCGATGTACTGTTTGTTGGTCTGCAGGGT
>JBLNAU010000080.1:0-3720 GCA_050259515.1 Syntrophothermus sp. | reverse complement strand
CTGGTCTGGTTCTCGTTCGGTGCAGGGCAGGGAATTGTCGGTCCGCTCACGCCGCTGGGGCAGGATACGGCACGCCAGGTCTTCCTGGGTGGCGCAAGAATGTTCGACCCGAATGCAGATCCCGCTCGGGTCCGTATCTTTATGCCGGCTGGCGAGCGAATCTGGATCAACCTCACGGGCGTGATTCGCCATCCATTGGGCAGCCGCGTCCTCCTTGGTGCGCTGGGATTCGTCGAACCAGGTGCTGCGCAGGTGATGAAGCCTCTGATGAACGATCCGCGCCTTGGAGCCGGAACCGGTAGGATCAGGCTCAGCACCATTGAACGACTGGGAAAATTCCTTTTACCGGTCGCCGCCCGCGCGATCCGGAATGCTCACAATCCGGAAAAGGCTCGCGCCGCATTCGACCGGGCGATCGATGAATATTTGGGCGCGGCGCAGATTCAGCCGGCAGAGAATAAGTTTGACCGGCTCGCAAATATTATCGCCTTCATAAAGGATCGGATCGGTCACGTATTCCAGTTCGTACTGCCGAGATTCGTATCGATGTTTGCGCCTGCCATGGCTGCTTTGAATATCCTGGCACACCAGATCCGCCCGCAGAATACTGGCAATCCCGGGTTTCCCATGCCTGTCCTCGAAACCACGCGCGGGCTTCCGAATAACGTAACCACCGAGATGGACCTGTCATTATGGAAGACCGCCCAGACGATCAAAGCTGATCCTGAATCGCTGGATGTGTTTGGCGGTTCGGACGCCGCGACCCTTGCCCACCGTTATCTGGAAGGGACTCTGCCCCCCAAGGCACAAGATGTCGTCGGGGCATTCATGGAACGATATGGGATGCGCGCCATTGCTGAGATCGACTTCGGCCAGCCGCGCTGGCGGGAAGATCCCACGACGGTGATGCAGACGCTGCAGAGTTACCTGCAGATCGACGAAGAGTCTGCTCCTGATGTTTTGTTCATACGCGGCCAGCAAGCGGCGGATGCCGCGATCGAGAAGATCGCCCGGGAGGCGCGCCAGCGACCGGCAGGCTGGCTGCGGGAGAGAATCGTCCGGAGCGCGGCGCGGCGGGTGCGGGTATTAATGGGCGTGCGCGAAAGCCCAAAGTTTTTGGCAGTCCGCCTCATGGGGATTGCTCGCAAAGCGCTGATGGAAGTCGGAGGGGAATTTGCACAGGCCGGATTCATCGATCGCGCTGATGATCTTGTGTTCTTGAAACTCCATGAGTTAGAAGCTTTATCCCGGGACGAGCCGCGTGATTGGAAAGCATTGGTCGCCGAGCGACGCGCGGTCTATGAGCGCGAAGCGCGTCGCAAACAGGTACCACGCCTGCTCGTCAGCGATGGGCGCGCCTTTTATGAGGGCATCGGCGCGAGCACAGATACGGGCGAGCTCATCACCGGCAGTCCTGTTTCTCCCGGTGTGTACGAGGGCATTGTCCATGTGGTGTTGAACCCGCACGATACCCGGCTTGCCCCGGGCGAGATCCTGGTCTGCCCCGGCACCGACCCGGCCTGGACCCCGCTCTTCATGAGCGCCGGCGGGCTGATCACCGAGGTCGGCGGGATGATGACCCACGGCTCGGTGGTGGCACGCGAATACGGAATTCCTGCCGTGGTTGGAGTCCACCAGGCAACGACGCGGTTGAAGGATGGGCAGAGGATCCGGATGGATGGGACGACGGGGAAAATTGCGATTTTGTAAATAACCTGAAGGGATCGGCGGCCGCCGGTCCCTTCAGGTTACGCCTATAATCCTTGCATGCCGAATCACCCCGAACGCAAATCTCCGCGCCTGCAGGGTTACGATGATTCCCGACCAGGCGCGTATTTCATTACCGCGTGTACAAAGAACCGGGAATTTTATTTGCCTCCAATGATGCCCGAACAGCAGTTTTATCGGCCTGGTATTCTGTATTGGATATATTTGCAAATATCGTTTTAGGTGAATTTATTGTTATGCCAAATCATATTCATGGGATCCTATGGATCCTGGCGGAAGGTGCATATCGTTTGCATCCTGGCACGTGGAAAATCCACGATCTCTGTAGGGACGCGCGGCCACGTGTGTAAATCAATTGCAGGGTGTTCGAGGCGTGCCCGTCTGGCAGAGAAGCTTTTATGACCGGATCATCCGCAATGATCACGAATTGGATTGCATCCAGCATTACATCCGTATGAATCCGGTGAAATGGATGGGGGATCGCGATAATTCGATGGGAATTGAATTTCAACCCTCTGCAAAATCGATGAACGAATCTTGGTGTGAAACATTTGACGAAAACGTATCGTAGGGACAGGCTGCTGCCCATCCCTACGATACGTTTATTTATTATTTCGATACCTTCTCCACCGGGAACTGGATCTCGGTCACGGTGTCAGGATCGGTCTGGCTGCCGTTCTGGTTGGGACGAAGGTAGACCTCCCGGCAGGGACCCGTGATACGGTAGCCGTTGTCTGTGATCCAGCGGCCGAGGGCGTTGTAGGCTTCGCCGATCGTGACGAAGGGTCCGTGGTGGATGGTGCAGGCCATCGAGTCCACGGCAGGCAGTACCTTGACCTTGATGCGACGCGACTCGCTCAGGTCTGTATCGATCTGCTCGCAGACCTCCACGTCCCAGTCGCGTTCCTTGAACTCGTCGTCGTGATACAGCGTAAAGCAGGCCCCGTTCGCGCGGACCCGGTTCATCGCCAGGTAGCCGCCCAGCTCGCGCCACAGACTGCCCTGGTCGGGCGGCGTCGGGACCACATCCCGCACCGAGGCGACTTTGATCTCGTCCGCACTCTTGATCACTACGTCATACTTGGACATTGAATTCTCCTGTTCGATTTGTCTCAGCCGCGCCTCGATACGCTCCAGGCGCTCTGCCTCCTGCTGCATCCGCTGACGGGCCTCCGCTTCACGCAGCTTGAGCATGCCGCGCATCTGCTCCACCGAGAGTTCGTCGTCAAGGAGATGGCCGATCTCCTCGAGCGAGAATCCAAGCTCCTTGAGCGCCAGGATGCGATGCAGCGTCGACAGCTGGCTGTATTCATAGAGACGGTAGCCCGTAAAGGCGTCCACCTCCACCGGCTTGAGCAGGCCCACTTCGTCATAGTAGCGCAGCGTCTTTATAGGAACACGACTGAGTTTTGAAAAGTCTCCGATCCGGATCATGGGGAAGGACCCTCCGACGCCTGTTATACACCCTCCAGCGACGGGAGAGTCAAGAGAGCGGCAGTAGTGCCTTTATCAAGAGATTGGCCAGCCAGTCCGCATACTTTTCCCTGGACCAGCCGCGATCGCGCCTCAAGAGCAGAAATACCTCCGGGCTGGACAACGCCCAGATAGTGTCTCTGGCAGTATCCTCATCCAGCCCCTGTGTGAAAGGTCCATTGGCCGCAATTTGCTGGGCCGCAAGAGTCATGTGCTCGAGACGCTGTTTATTGAGCTTCTGTAGAATCCTATCAAAATCTGGCTCAACCTTGGCTGCATCTGTCATGATCTCAGAGACCGCAGCGACCTGATCGAGGTTGCTTGCAACTACCTGGGCAAACATTTGAAGCTGCTGGCGCTGATCATGCTCCTGGGAGACAGCCTGTACATTGATGCGCTCGCTCATCGGGGTGTGATCCTCGAGTCCGGTGGCAGGGGAGACGTTCATCAAACTAACGAACAGCTTCTTCTTGTTTTTGAATATTGCATAAATGGTTTGTGGAGAAACCCCTGCTTCTG
>JBLNAU010000079.1:0-2793 GCA_050259515.1 Syntrophothermus sp. | reverse complement strand
AAACTCCGGGTGTCTCACAGATGTTCCTGATAATCTCGCCGGCGATCTCATGGGTGGTGCCATTCCCGCCCAGGTCAGGCGTGAGGACCTTCCCGGCGGCGGTGGTTGCACAGATCCCGTCCATGATCGCCCGGGAAGCCTGCTCCTCACCCAGATAATCCATCATCATCGAGCCAGCCCAAATGGCAGCGATGGGATTTGCGATTCCTTTCCCGGCGATATCCGGGGCCGAGCCGTGGACCGACTCGAACATGGATGGATATTTGCGTTCCGGGTTGATATTACCACTCGGCGGCAATCCCATGCTTCCCTGAATGGCGCCGCCGAGGTCGGTCAGGATGTCGGCAAAGAGGTTGGAACCCACGACCACATCCAGCGTCTCGGGGTGGGTAACGAAGCGGGCGGACAGTGCGTCGATGTGCCATTTCTCCGTGGTCACATCCGGATATTCCCTGGCGAGCTCGGTAAACACCTCATCCCAGAACACAAAGCTGTACTGCTGGGCATTGGATTTGGTTGCGCTGGTCAGCTTTTTCCTGGGCCGTTTACGGGCCAGCTCGAAGCTATACCGCATGACCCTTTCCAGTGCGGTCCGCGTAAACACCGTGGTCTGCAGGGCAACCTCATACGGTGTCCCAAGATGGACGCGTCCGCCGGCGCCGGAATACTCCCCCTCGGTATTTTCGCGGATCACTACGAAATCAATATCCTCGGGGACTTTGTCGCGCAGAGGTCCCTTGACTCCCGGCAGCAGCTTCGTCGGCCGAACATTGATATATTGCTCAAATGCCTTGCGAATGGGAAGCAGCAATCCCCATAAGGTGATGTGGTCAGGCACCAGAGCAGGAAATCCGACCGCGCCGAGATAGATTGCGTCAAACTCTTCCAGGATCTTCAGCGCATCCCTGGGCATCATCATGCCATGTTCCATATAGTAATCCGTGCCCCAGGGAAATGCCTCATAGTGGAGTCGGAAATTACCCAAGACATCCTGGGCGGCGTTCAGGACATGGCATCCCTCCGGAATCACTTCCTTACCGATGCCATCCCCCGCGATGACCGCGATGTTGTACTCGTTCATTTCTCCTCCTTTGAATGCCAGGCCCTGGGCGAAATGGTTAACCAGGTTGGGATGCCAGCTGCGCGTCCCGTATCGCCAGTAGATCGTCGATCTCCTTGATCACATCACCCGGAAGCTGCCAGCCTGAGGCCGGTGCAGTTTCCTCGATCTGGCTGGGCCGCCGCGCGCCGACAATGACCGCGGTCACCTCAGAGCGTCTCAAAACCCAGGCCAGTGCCAGCTCGCCCGCAGTGCGATCAAAGCGCCGGGCAATCTCCTGCAGTTTCTCGACAAGCGTGAAATTGGCTGTCAGGGCCGGCTCTCGGAAGTGTTCGCTATATTTTCGCCGCCAGTCATCCGCCGCAATGGATTTCATGCTCTCGCGGGTATATTTGCCGGTCAACAAGCCGGAGGCCATCGGGGAGTAAGCAACGACTCCAATCTGGTGTTGGGCACAGAATGCGAGAAGATCATCTTCCACGTTTCTCTCAAGCATGCTGTATTCCGGCTGCAAGGATGCAATGGGGTGGATCTTCTGGACTCGTTCCATCTGTTCCACGCTGAAATTCGACACCCCTGCATAACGCACCTTTCCCTCTTCCACGAGCCTGGCGATTTCAGTCCAGCCTTCCTCGATATCCTCATCCGGGTTTGGCCAGTGGATCTGGTACAGGTCGATCACGTCGACGCCCAGCCGGCGCAGACTGTCCTCGGCCTCCTGGCGCACGCTCCAGGCTTTGAGACGGTTGCCAACCTTGCCTGTTGAGCGATCGTTCCAGACCAATCCACACTTGGTGGCGATGTAGATCTGTTCCCGCCGGCCCTTGATCGCTTCCCTGACCACTTCCTCGGAATGCCCCAGACCATAAGCGGCGGCAGTGTCAATCCAATTGATGCCGAGATCCAGCCCCTTTTGGATCGCAGCGATGGATTCGCGGTCATCCTGCACGCCCCAGCCCCAGTCCCACTGGCCGCCCACCGCCCAGGCACCGAAGCCGACGGTGGTGAATTCCATATCGGTGTATCCTAATTTTCGCTTTTGCACAATTCACTCCTTGACGAGGATTGCCCTGCAGGGCGCTCCATCGGAATTTTTGATTTTCACAGGCAGACAAATCAGCTCATATTCGCCTGCCGCGACATTTGAAAGGTCCAGGCCCTCGACGATCACCATCTCATTTTCCAGCAGGAGATGATGCGTCGGGGCGCCGTTTTCGACACTGTCGAATCTTTCCACACCCAGATAATCCACACCGACCAACTTAACCCCATGGTCGATCAGCCATTGTGCTCCGTCCGGGGAAATCCCAATAAAATCCCGCTCAAAGGACGTTGGAGATTTTGCCCAGAGATCGGAATTGGACGTCTTACAAAGCAGACGCACCGTCTCCGTGGGGATGCTGGCCGACTCGAAATCCTTTCCACTGATCTCATGTACTACATTCGTTAAATCCGCAACATAGGCGGGGCCCAGCAATGTATCCAGTGCCAGGCCATCGATCCCTTTGCGGCCCGGCACAAAATGGACGGGTGCATCGATATGCGTGCCTGTATGGGCGCCCATATCCAGCCTGGACACGTTGGCAATATCGCCACGCGCAATGCTGGCGGCGGGACGAATGATAACCGATGGGTCTCCTTCCCAGACGGGAATGTCCGGGTGGATCGCTACAGAAATATCGTAGTACGTTTTCAAAGGAATTACCTTCCAGTGATTTTTGAGGTGCCTAGGC
>JBLNAU010000078.1:0-4606 GCA_050259515.1 Syntrophothermus sp. | reverse complement strand
GACTCACTATTTGCATCGTTCACCGCGGATGTAAGGATTACCCAGGGCAGCCGGCGCGCCCAGGCGCTTTCGCATGGCTTCGCGCGATCCAATGACGAGCACGAGGATCGTAAACGCATACGGGAGCATCTGCAGGAAGAAACCCAGGTAGGAATTGAGATAAAACGGATTGGCAATGGCTCCAAACAACACTGTCGGGCCCTGGATATCGAGAATGAGACGGCGCAGAGCGCCAAAGGCATATGCACCAACTGCAGCACGGATCGGATCCCATTGGGCAAAGATGACCAAGCCAACGGCGATCCAGCCCTGACCGCCCGTGGTCAGCTCGCTGAACCAGCCGGGGGAAATGGCAAGGCTGATGGTCGCGCCGCCAAGTCCCGCCAGCAACCCTCCAACAAAGACATAGAAATATCTCATTCGGAAAACATTGACGCCAAGCGCATCCGCGGCAGCGGGGTACTCACCGACCGCACGCAAGTGCAGACCCGGGCGTGTTTGATTGATGTAGTACCAGGCAAGCGGTGTCAGCAGGTAGCCAATGTACACAAGCACACTTTGATCTGCAAAAAAGATGGGACCAATGAGGGGAATTTGCGATAGCAGGGGGATCGTTAGAACCGGCATGAGCGAGACGGTGCCGGCCTTGCTCAGACCTTCACCCAGCACGAGGCTGATCCCCACACCCAGCATCGTCAACGCCAGACCACTGACCACCTGATCGGCCTGGAGCGTGATCACAATAAAAGCGTGGATTTGACTGAGCAGAGCAGCTGCGAGCATGGCAGCCAGGGCGCCCAGCCACGGATTCCCGGTCGCAATGGCCACGCTGAAACCGGTCATCGCACCGATCAGCATCATGCCTTCCACGCCCAGGTTCATGACGCCGGACCGTTCCGCGAACAATTCGCCGATGGCCGCAAAAAGCAGGACCGTACCACTGGCGACGCCCGCCTGGAGAAAGTTAATGAAGAAGTCCATGATTAATCCTCCGCGCCCGCGCGCACGATGCGGACCCGATAGCGCAGGAAAAAGTCACTGGCGATCAAACAGACCAGTATGATGCCCTGGATCATCTTTGGCACACCCGATGGCTGGATCTCACGCCCGGCCAGCAGCAGCGCCCCAAACAGGATTGAGACAAAGATAATGGCGATCGGGTTCAGCTTCGCCAGCCAGGCTACGATGATGCCTGTGAAGCCATACCCGGCTGCAATCGGTGAAGTTTGCAGACGATGGACCACACCGGTCACTTCGCTCATGCCACCCAGGCCGGCGATCGCGCCGGAAAGCATCATGACAAAGATGGTATTGCGCGCGATGTTAATGCCTGCATATTTCGCCGCCTTGGGGTTATCGCCGATCAGGCGGATCTCATATCCCCAGCGGCTGCGGTACACCATGAACCACAGGATGATCGCCACAGCCACGCCAATGAAAAAGCCGCCATGCGTGGTAAGGCCCCGAAAGGCTGGTATGGTCTGGGCAAAGTTCAGTAAGCGTGGAAGCCAGGCCGTTTTCGGGAATTCCGGGGACATCTGGAAACCACCTTCGCTCCAGACGGCGAACACCCAGTAGTTCACCCATGAGATCGCAATATAGTTCATCATCAAGGTGGTGATGATCTCGTTCACATTAAGCTTGGCTTTAAGATAACCGGGGATGAAGCCCCAGGCCGCGCCAGCCACCATGGCCGCCACTATCATCGTCGGGATAAAAATCCAGGGCGAGGTGCCCGGCGCCAGGATCGGGAACAGCACGATCGCGCTGGCACCCCAGGCACCCATGATGAACTGTCCCTCGGCGCCGATGTTCCACAGTTTCATGCGGAAGGCCACAGAACAGGCCAGGCCCGTCAACAGGATGGGTGTCGCTTTCACGATCGTGTCTGAAAGCACACCGATGCTGCCAAACGACGCCTCTCCAATATGCAGATAGGATTTGATCGCGTTCCCGCCTGCCATCTCGATCACAATCCCGCCGATGAACAACGCAACGATGATCGCGATCAGCGAAACCAGGGCAGGATACCAGGCCGGAGGCTCCTCCAGCCTGGGCTCAAGACGGATGCGAAAACCCGTCCGTTGTTTTTGTACGGATGCAGATTCAGCCATGATGCACCCCTTCCTTGTGGATTTGTTCCAGCGGTGTGCCCGTCATCATCAAGCCGATCGCCTCGATCAGATTTTGATTCGGCTCCACCGATTCGACCTTTACCTCCCCCATGATCTTGCCCTCGTAGATCACGTAGATGCGGTCGCTCAGCGCCAGTAATTCTTCGAGCTCCTCGGAGATCAGCAGGACCGCCGCGCCCGCTTCACGCTGGGTCAGCAACAGGCGGTGGACTCCTTCGATCGCTCCCACGTCCAGGCCGCGGGTGGGCTGAACCGCCACCATGAACTTGGGTTTTCCCGAAATCTCGCGGGCCAGAATCACCTTCTGGAGGTTGCCGCCAGAGAGCAGCCGCACCGGCGTCCTTACCGTTGGCACAGCAATATCATAGGCGGCTTTTAGCTCCTCGGCAAACTTTGTTGCCGTGTTCATATCCAGCATGTTGCCTTTCAAGATCGGCGGCTTGCGGTAATTCTTCATAATGACATTGTCTGTCACGCTCAAATTGGCCGAGCTGCCCACATGAGTCCGGTCTTCAGGCACATAGGACATGCCGTGGTCAATGGCATACAGGGTATCGCGGTTGCTGATCCGGACTCCGTCCAAAAGCACTTCACCGTGGTCGCATTTCCGCAGTCCGGCAATGACCTGGGAAAGCTCGATCTGTCCATTGCCGGCCACACCGGCAAGCCCAACGATCTCACCCTGGCGGACATTCAATGAGAGGCCGCGCAGGGCTGGCAGGCCCTTGTCGTTCTCGGCATGGACCTCCTTCGCATCCAAAACCACTTCGCCCGGCTTGACCGGTTTTTTGTCCACGAAGAAGACAACATCGCGGCCCACCATCAAGCGGGCCAGCTCCGCCCGGCTGACACCCTTTGCAGGGACGTTGGCTGCCGTGGACACGCCGCGCCGCAGGACACTGACACGGTCTGCAATGGCTGTGACCTCCTGCAGCTTATGGCTGATAAAGATCACCGACTTGCCCTGGTCCACCATGGAGCGCAAAGTATCGAACAGGATATCGATCTCCTGCGGTGCGAGTACGGCCGTCGGCTCATCCATGATCAACACATTGGCGCCGCGATAGAGCATCTTCAGCAGTTCCACACGCTGCTGCTCGCCGACCGACAATTGCCAGATCTTTGCACGTGGATCAACCTTCAGTCCATATTTATCGCCCAGGTCGGATACCTTTTTGTCGTATTCACCCAGGCGCATGCGGAAGCGCGGCTCATCCAGTCCCAGCAGGATGTTTTCAGTGACACTCTGCGAAGGCACCAGCATAAAGTGCTGGTGGACCATGCCAATACCCGCATTGATGGCATCCCGCGGCGAAGAGAACAAAACTGGTTTGCCTTTGACTGTAATGATGCCTGAGTCCTGTTTATAAAGCCCGGCAAGCACATTCATCAGCGTGCTTTTGCCGGCTCCATTTTCCCCCAGCAGGGCATGGATCTCCCCCTGGCGCAGTTCAAAATCCACATGGTCATTCGCCAACACACCCGGGAAGCGTTTGACGATGCCTCTCATGCTAACCACGGTCGGAATGTTTGCAGGAGTGTCGAGTTCGGGTCTATCCACGGTGTCGCTCCCAACTGGCACGGACATTGGCACCTAGATCTCTTTCTGACCCTACGAGTTTCGCAGATTTATGATTCCATAGAATTGCTGATCTTCGTATTGTCAATGCCGTCCGCGTCCAAAGAATTTTATCTATGAATTATACGTCCTGTTGTAAAAAGGGGACCAGGATAAACCCATCCTGGTCCCCATCTGGTACGGTTATTTATTTGCTGGGGAGTTCAGCAGTAACGCCATCGGCCCACCAGTACATGCAATACTTGCATTCCAGTCCGGGAGCTCCGGGCGGGAACTGGTCGAGGTCGTTCTGTGTCATCTTCTCGCCTTCGGGCACAACGGTGTTGCCCTTGTTGTCCTTGATCGGACCGGAGAAGACATCGAAGCGGTTGAACTGACCGGCGAGCATCTTGGCCAGGGTATCCTTCACCAGCTGCATATCCTCGGCGGGCAGGTCGGACATACCCTTGGTCGGGGTCTGGCCTTCCATGACGCCAAAGAGGCCCAGCGCGCCGGAGTCGGCGTCGAAGTAATCAAAGCCGGGCTTGTAGGTCTTGGCGATCATGCCCTTGACGATGGTGGTGTAGATCTTGCCCCAGTCCCAGTAAATGGTGGTGAGACAGCGCTCCACTTTGCAGGAGCCGACATAGTCATAGGTGATGCCCCATTTGCCCTTTTCCTGAGCGACGTCTGCAGGAGCGGGGGTATCGGCACCGGTGAACACGACCTGGGCACCGGCGTCGAACAGCGAGGAGGCAGCATCCTTCTCAGCGACGGGGTCATGCCAGGTGTTGATCCAGCGGACATCCATCGTGCAGTCCGGGCAGGTCTTCTTCATGCCGAGCGCAAAGGCGTTGCCCAGGCGCAGCTCTTCGGGGATCGGGAAGGTGGCGATGTAACCGATCTTCGGATT
>JBLNAU010000077.1:0-3245 GCA_050259515.1 Syntrophothermus sp. | reverse complement strand
CCGGGAGGGCCTGATCCTGCACCGCGTCTACGAGCGCTTCGTCGCCAACTTCTACCGGATGAGCCTCAAGGGCTGGACGGTGACCGCCCAGAAGCGCCTGGACTGGCACGCGCAGGAGTCGAACGAGCATCTCCCCTCCATGGTCCCGGACCTGGTGCTCCAGGAGCAGAGAACGGGCCGCATGATCGTTCTCGATACCAAGTTCACCGCCGGAAGCCTGGTGGAGAACGCCTGGGGCAGGCCGGTCTACGACTCTTCCCACCTCTACCAGCTATACGCCTATCTGCGCTCGCAGGAACACCTGTCGGAGGCGCATCGTACGGCAGAGGGGATCCTCCTGTATCCGGCCGCGCGCTCCCACTTCTCCGAGAGCATTCCGCTCCAGGAACACCTCATCCGCATGGAATGCGTGGACCTGGCCGTCCCCTGGCAGCAGGTTGAAAGGCAGCTCATGGACCTGGTCGCAGGGAAGCCTGCAGAAAAAAGCGGTCCTGCATCTGGATGATGCAGGACCGCTGGTGATTTATCCCAGCCGTGTTTCCGTATCCCAATTAATACTCCACCTTCTTCTTCAACGTTCTGGCATAACGGACCCAGCCTCTCACCTGGCTCTCGGTGGGCACCTTGCGCACCACATGACAGCGCGCATTGGTCTCAAGCAGGGTCTCATGCAAACTCCTGGGATTGCGCTGGGCCAGCTCCACGACCGAATCGACACCGGACTGCTCCAGCAGGTCCGAGTATTCGCCGCCCACGCCTTTGACTCGGTACAGGTCGGCCCGGTTCACCCAGGCCAGAATGCGGATCTCAGGCAACCCGGTGGTCTCCGCGATCTCCTCCCGTCCCCTTTTCGTAGCGCCCCTCTTCAACAGGGAACCAATCGATCCCACTCCACCTTTTCTCAGCTCCCCGGCATAAGCCTGTCCAATCCCCTCGATGGACTCCAGCTTGCCCTTCCAACCGTTTGGCATCTCTGCCTCCTTTCAAGATGAAACCAAGATTGAGTGAACATTGACCAAGACCGGACCGCGCCACGACGGTCTAGCCTGAAGACGCATCCAATGAAAACGTCCATCGAAATCGGTAACTCAGCGCTTCCTCTCCACCGCTAAAGCGATAAATGTAGTATAGCGAGTTCAATAAAGTAAATCAAGAGTTTACAACGTTCCAATCTTAACTTCATCGAATGAGTAACAAACTGAAACAGTGAAATGTACTCTATATGGGTATGGACTTTTTCCACAGGCTATATCACCAGCTTTGATCCTTATTCACAAAAAACCATTTGAATACCTGACAATTTATGTCATAATAAAGCATTCGGATAGGAGGCGCTATGGATGTACCCAGCGGCACGGTTACATTCCTGTTTACAGACATCGAGGGCAGCACCCGAATGGCACGTGAGCATTCCGAAAGGTGGGAAACCCTTCGGGCCCGCCACCATGAAATTTTACGCACCGCCATCGAAGCAAATCATGGATATGTCTTTCAGATCATCGGCGATGCCTTCTGTGCTTCCTTCCATAAGGCAGCCGACGCGCTGAAAGCCGCGGTCCAAGCACAACAGCATTTGCAAAAAGAACCATGGGGTGACGCATTTGTTCGCGTCCGGATGGGTATTCATACCGGTGAAGCAGAAACGGATGGGATAGATTACCGCGGCTATCTGACGATGAGCATGGTCCAGCGCCTGATGTCTGCCGGGCATGGAGGTCAGATCCTGGTATCAAGCTCTACGGAAAGTTTGCTTCATAGACAACTACCCACGGATATCTATCTGCAGGATTTAGGCCAGCATCATTTCAAGGATATTCCTCAGCCGGAGCGAATCTTCCAGGTGATTATGCCCGGTTTTCAGAAAGACTTCCCTCCCATCCGCACGATCGACCACCATCCAAACAACCTGCCACCGCAGCTCACAAGTTTTGTGGGCCGCCAAAAGGAACGGGCCGAGATCAGAAAACTTTTGCAGCACGCGCATATGCTGACCCTCATCGGCCCAGGAGGCACAGGCAAGACGCGCCTGTCGATCCAGGCAGCCAGTGAGATGCTGGACTCCTTCCCCGATGGGGTTTGGCTGGTCGAGCTCGCTCCTATCCTGGACCCTCAACTGGTGCCGCGGATCACGGCGACTGCGATCGGCCTGCGCGACGAGCCGCAGCGCCCCGTCATTGACATGCTCTGTGATTACCTGCATGATCGCAAAACCCTGATCCTGCTCGACAACTGCGAGCACCTTGTGGACGCCTGCGCCCACATGGCAGACCGAATCCTCCATGCGGCCCCGGACGTTCTCATTCTTGCCAGCAGCCGCGAAGCGCTCGGCATCGGAGGCGAGGTTACCTATCGTGTCCCTTCACTGGAATTACCCGACCTTTCCCATCTGCCTCCCTTTGAGACGCTGGATCAGTATGCAGCGGTCAGGCTGTTCATTGACCGGGCAGGGAGCGCCGATCCCTCCTTCACCGTGAACAATCAGAACGCTCCTGCCATTGCCCAGATCTGTCACCGCCTGGATGGCATACCTCTAGCCATCGAGCTGGCTGCCGCAAAGATCCGCGTGCTCAGCGCGGAACAGATCTCCCGGCGGCTGGACGACCGGTTAAAGCTTCTCACTGGAGGCAGCCGCACCGCCGTCGAGCGCCACCAGACCCTGCGCGCCACCATTGACTGGAGCTATAACCTGCTCCCGCCTGCCGAACAGGTTTTGTTCAGAAGGCTCTCCATTTTTATTGGTGGCTGGACCCTGGAGGCGGCCGAAGGAGTGTGTTCCGGAGATCCCCTCGCGAGAGACGACGTGTTAGATCTGATGGAACACTTGATCCACAAGTCGCTTGTCTTCCGGGAGGAGAACCGCTACCGCATGCTCGAGACCCTGCGCCAGTATGCCAACGAAAAGCTGGTCGAAGCAGGAGAGGGCAATATACTACGGGACAGGCACCTGCAATATTTCCTCGAGATGGCTGAGACGGCCGAGCCGCATTTGATCCGTCCCGAGCAATTGGAATGGCTGGCACTACTGGATGCCGACTATGAAAACCTGCGCCTCGCGATCGAGTGGGCGTTAAATCAAGAGCAGGCCGAACCATCCCTCCGGCTGTGTGCCGCACTGGGCTCCTATTGGGATCTACGCAATACCTGGCTGGAAGGCGGCCGGGCATTGGCAAGGGCGTTGGCAAAGCCAGTACAAGAGAATGACAGTCGCGAGAGAAAAGCGTATGTAAAAGCACTCTACCGGGACG
>JBLNAU010000076.1:0-7259 GCA_050259515.1 Syntrophothermus sp. | reverse complement strand
CTCGAGCAGGATCAAGCCCAGGGGCGCGCCGATCGCCAGCCCCTTGAGCTGGTCGATCACCCAGTCCCTGAAACTTTGGTTCGACTGGCCGAAGCGGTGCGGCAGGATAAATCCGCTGTAGTAACTCAGCGGCAGGGTGAGCAGGCTATAGATACCGCCAAAAATGGCAACAAACAGCGCAACAATAACCCATTGATTGTTGGTATACGAGCTGAGCCAGTCGCGCAGCGCAGTGGACCAGCCCAGGAACAACCAGAGAAGTGCATAGACTGCGCTTAAAGCGGTTTCCACCAGCCACAAGCGGCGGCGGATACGCGCATATTGTTTTGCTTGTTTTTGTTTTTCAGGATCAAGTTTGGTTTCCATGCAAAAATTATAGCATGTTCAAAACGGGAAGAAATTTTTGAGGGAAAATTCCAGGGAGAGACTGGTTGATTCGAAGAAACAAAAGTTATACAATAATTTTGAACACTTGGAATCACCATTCTGGGTAAGAGGATGCCCACTTTACAAGCAAATTCGATGAAAAAGAGGGACTTGCATCTTCAGGAAGATGCCCGGTTCCACATTCTGAATGAAGTCATCCAGCAGATCACTTCCATTCTGGACATTCATGAGCTATTGATCCAGGTGGTCCGTCTGATCCAGAAAACGTTCGATTGTTATCACGCGGGGATCGGTCTCATCGAAGGGGACGAGGTGGTGTACCGGGTGGGTGCAGGCGAATTATGGGAAGATCCCAATTTCCAATATCGCCCGCCACGGTTAAAGGTCGGTTTGGAGGGCATCAGCGGCTGGGTGGCAAAATCAGGCGAGCCGGCTTATCTCCCGGATGTGACCCGGGACGCGCGGTACGTCTGGATGGAAGGAACCCGGACCCGCTCCGAGCTCACGGTGCCGATCTCTGCCAATGGACGGATCATTGGCGTTTTGGATGTACAAAGCCAGCAACCGGATGACTTCAACCCGCTGGAGCTTGAGCTGTTGCAGGCCATCGCCGGCCAGACAGGCATCGCCATCGAGAATGCCCGCCTGTTCACCGAGACTCAGCGCCTGCTCAAAGAGACGGAGCAGAGGGCCAACGAGCTGGCGATCATCAACCGGGTTCAGCAGGATCTTGCCTCCAAGCTTGACATTCAATCCATCTATGATCTTGTCGGGGAGACCTTCCGCCAGCTCTTCGACGCACAGGTGGTCATGATCTCCTCCTATGACCCGCAGACCCATTCAGTGGAACACCGCTATGCCATTGAACGCGGTGAACGGGTTTACTCCTCCGGCAGTCACCCACCCGGCGGCTTCCGGTCCCAGATTATTCGTACAAAACAACCCGTACTGATCAATTCCCACGTCGCAGAGGCAGCGACTCTCCTGGGACAGCCGGTGTTACCCGGCACGGATACACCCAGATCCTGGCTGGGAGTTCCCATGCTGGTGGACGGCCAGGTGGCCGGCATTCTGAGTGTACAGAATCTGGATCAGGAAAATGCATTCGGCGAATCAGATGTCCGGCGACTGCAGACGTTTGCGGCTTCCATGAGCATTGCGCTGGAAAATGCGCGCCTGTATGACGAAGCCAAAAAAATGGCCGCTTTGGAGGAACGCCAGCGACTCAGCCGGGAGCTGCACGATTCAGTTACCCAGTCCCTTTACGGGATCTGCCTGTATGCCCAGGCCGCCTCCGGAAAGATCCTTCTTCATGAAATAGAGCAGGCCCGCCAATACATGGATGACATTCAAAATACCGCCCAGGAATCGCTGGCAGACATGCGCCTGCTGATCTACGAGCTGCGTCCCCCAATCCTTGAAAAAGAGGGGTTGATTGCAGCCCTGCAAAGCCGGCTGATGTCCGTGGAGGATCGGGCAGGCATCAAATACAGCCTGAACACCGGGCGGATGGGTCGCCTGCCTTTTGAAGTGGAGGAGGGACTTTACCAGATTGCCCGTGAGGCGCTCAATAACATTATCAAACATGCACATGCCAAGAACGTGTCCATTGCCTTTCAGGAAAATTCAGAAGCGATATTCATGGAAGTTTCAGATGATGGGATCGGGTTTGTCCCGGAAAGCGCCGGCCGGCCGGGGTGCCTGGGACTTGCCAGCATGCAGGAACGTGCCCGGTCCCATGGCTGGCCATTCAGGATCAAGAGCAGCCCGGGAAATGGAACCTGCATACAAGTGGAGGCATTCAGATAATGAGCAAACCATCGAAAAACGCGTCAACGATCCGTGTGCTGGTGGTGGATGACCATGCCATTATTCGCAAAGGCATACAGGCTGTCTTGGAACTTGTCCCGGATATCCAGACGGTCGGAGAGGCAGAGAACGGCATCCAGGCTGTACAACTCGACCGGGAACTGCACCCGGATGTCGTCCTGATGGACCTGATGATGCCGGAGATGGATGGGATCGCCTGCATCCGGCAGATCAAGGATCAACGTCCTGCGGCCCGGATCCTGGTGCTGACCAATTTTGCCGGAGAGGAGATGATCTTCCCGGCCATCAAAGCCGGAGCGATGGGTTATCACCTGAAAGATTCCAGCCCGGAGGCACTGATCGAAGCCATCCGCCAGGTAAACCAGGGAGTGGCATCGTTGCATCCGAGCATCGCCAAAAAGCTTTTGGATGAACTGCAGCACGACGCCAAACAACCGCTCGCAGCCGAACCACTCACTCAACGCGAAGTGGAAATCCTGCGGCTCATCGCCCAGGGCTATGAGAACAGGGATATCGCCGAAAAACTTGTCATCAGCGAGGCCACCGTCCGTACGCACGTCAGCAACATCCTGGGGAAGCTGCACCTGGCAAGCCGGACACAGGCTGCACTCTATGCATTGCGGGAGGGGCTTGCCACTCTGGAGAACTAGGTACTCCCTCCACTTTTTGCGTATCTTATAGTCCATTTTATTAGAAAAGACCGGTAAAAACGGTCTTTTCGATTACAGAAACCTCCACTTCAGGCCGATGTATCCAAAGAGGAACCCTGCTATTCTTGGGACAGAAAAACACGGACGGAAGAAGCTACGAGATCAGAGAAGGAATGGAGGTAGCGATGGAAAACTACATTTACAACTGGCACGGAGAAATGATGGTCTCCCACCGGATGGATGAAGTACAACGGGAAACAGAAAAAATCCAGCTGCTCCTGGACGCGGGATTATACAATCCCGGCTTCTTCGAGCGCATGGTGACGACGATCCAGAATATCCTGGTCAGGCTCGGCCTGCGCATCCGCAAGGATTACAGCGAGCGACAGCGGGCGTATCAGGTAACGACCAGCAAGTTTGCTGCCTAATGAGGCTCCTCACAGAGTCAGGGCTTTCAACCTCCTCATGAAAGCCCTGACTTATTCTGTCTGTACCGGCGTTCATTTGGAGTCATCCATGGGTAAAAATCCTCGCATCCTGATCGTGGACGACAATGCCCATGTACGAAAGGCACTCTCGGCTTTTTTATCCACCCTGAGCTGGTTGAAGGTTGTCTGCGAGGCAGCGGATGGAGAGGAAGCCATCGAAAAGGTCGAAAGCCAGGCCCCGGACGTGATCCTGATGGACATCCAGATGCCGGCGGTCAGTGGCCTGGAAGCAACCCGGGTGATCAAAAAACGCTGGCCAGGGATCAAGATCATCATTCTCACCCTGTACCCCGATTATCTGGACCAGGCACAACAGGCGGGCGCAGACGCATTTTTAGTCAAGGGGTGTTCGATGGAAGAAATCTCCGCTACCATTTGTTTACTCAACTGAAGGACGCCAGCCTCTCCACATTTTGCGTAGTTCTCCTACAAAAGAAAATTCAATAAATCCGGCTCATGGAGGCTGTAAAAGTAATCTTCCTCCGCTACACTGAAAGCACGTGAGCATTTTTGATTCCTCCAGACCTGCAGCCTGTGGAACTTTTAAGTTGAAAGAAGAGTTTTTATTAAAAGTCTGATTGGCTCATCAATGCTTGACTGCGCTCAAAGGAGCAAGATATGAGTACCAAACCTGCCTGGAAAATTCTGACCATTTTTATCCTTCTTGTTTTATCTTCGTGCAGTATCCCTCCTACACCAGGGACGGAACAGCAACCGATAGCTGCTCCTGTTTCAACGGGCACCATTCAGGCTAACATGCCCAACCCGGCATCCGTGTATTGTGAGCAGCAGGGCAACCGGCTGGAGATCCGCACTGCGGCAGATGGCAGTCAAGCCGGGATATGCATCTTTCCCGATGGCAGTGAGTGTGATGAGTGGGCATACTACCGTGGAGAATGCGAACCTCATTCAAATACACCGGGGTCTCTGACTCCAACACCCCTTCCCTCCAGCGAATATGTGATCCCACAAACCGTTCCTATGCCCGCCGGTGCGATCATTGACCCGCGCCAGGATGTGATGACCGCCACCAGGAGCCTGATCTTTTACAACAAAGAGGGGCTAACGCTGGGTGAACTTATCGCTCCAAACGCGCTCTATGTCCATGCAGCCGGGCATTATCAAGGCTCATTGAATTTTCCGCTGGTCTTCGATGGATTCGAATCGGAAGGTCAAAAGCATTCCATCAATCTCAACAGCGGCAGGACCTCTTCAGAGGCGGGCGGAGGGATAGAACCGCTGGTTTCCATCCAGGAGGGTGGCCTGGTTTCAGGATTGGCCGGCATTCCAGGTGAGCCCCTGGTTTTCTATATCTTTTTCCACCCTGCTCCCAATGGGGTACGGTCGGAGTTTGTGCTTGGTCCGGTGGCGACGATCTCGAGCGCTACGCCTCTTTTCACCAGGGATAGTAATGAAAGCAGATACTGGAAACCTGTTGCCATCCAGGTGAAGGATAACGCTCCCAGCGGTCTCTGGTTTACGCGTACGCCCTGGGGCATCGGCGGAGATATCGTATTTCCCTATTATGAAGGATTAAGTTTCTACGATCTCGCAACGGGTACGCTTCGTGAGGTCCTGCCTCCCGAAGTGCAGTTCAACAACCTGTCGACCGATCAGACCTGGGCGGCCTACTCGACTCGCATAGAGACGGGCAATGAATTCATCATCCAGGATCTACAAGGAGGGGAACCGATCCTTTTACCGACCCGGCCGGAAAATAATCGAGGCGCGGGGAATGGCATCTTTTCCCCGTCAAACCGGTACATCGCCTGGCGGGAAGCGCAGGGGAGTATCGCTGATAACACCTTCAGGCAAACCACTCGCGTTGCCACGCTGGATGGGCAATTGACAGGCGACTACCCGGATGTTTCGTTTTATAAGACCGCGGGAATGAATGGCACCGTTTCAGAAATTAAACCCGTGGCCTGGCTCGACGATGAGAACGTCCTGATCCAGGTAACATCCACAGAAAAATTTTCCGAGGGGAAAGTTATCAAATTAAATATAAAAACGGCTGACTTAAGCCTGTTTGCGCAGGGCACCTTTGCCGGATTGTTCTATCCCTAGGATCCCTGCCGCCGCCCGGAGCGCATCACTCTGAAAGCGGCTGTTCTGCCGCCAGCAGCGCCAGGATCGCCTCGGACTTCATCACCTTGCCATATGACTTCAGGGCGGCAAGGAAGGCCTTATGGACATGGTCGGCAGGGATGACTGTATCCCCAAACTGTAGATCTCGCGTGGCACAGGCATCCTCGGCGATAATTACCTCAAAACCAAGATCTGAGGCGGCCCGGGCGGTGGCATCGACACACATGTGGGTCATCATGCCGCAAATGACAACGCGTTCGATGTTCCAGCTTTTCAATAGCTCCAGCAAGTCTGTGTTCAGGAAGGCGTTGGGATGGTGCTTATATACGATCGGCTCGCCTTCGAAGTGCGCCACTGAGTCATGGATATCGGTGCCGCGATCCCCTGAAATAAAATAGGTGGCATCCGGTTTTTTGGAAACATGCTGGATATGAACGTGATGTCCGCCGTGCTCACGAAAGCACTGCAGCAGCATGTACGCCTTTTTGGCCGCTTCCAACGGGTTGACCAGCGGATGTTTGCCGCCGGGGAAATAATCCTTTTGAATGTCAATAATGATCAAAACTGTTCGCATCTTCTCTCCAACTGGGGTTCGCTCGGTTTTCCAAAGTATAGCCCATAAACAGCGTCAATTGCAGTCAGGAGATCGCCCGGATTCCATAAGACCGGTTATGGCACTTTTGAACGAAAAGCCTTCGGATGGTCCTGGCTCAAAAAGACCGAGGAATGATCCTCGGTCTTTTTGTATGTCCGTCCTACATGATGTCTCTGGAGGCTGGCGACGTCATTCCGGAGAAAGGTTTGTTTTTCTGCATTGCTCTCTTCACAAAGTCAGCCGCCACCGAGGCTGCAATCGAGACATATTGATCCCCGCCAACGATCATGGCATTGATGCCGACCACCTCCCCTTTTGCATTGACCAGTGGCCCGCCCGAGTTGCCGGGTGCCAGGGATGCGTCCGAGCGGACAATGGGTAATTTCTCTCCACGCCGGTTTTGTGCGCTGACCAGGGCGCTGACAATGCCACGCGTAACGGTATTGCGCTGTCCCCACGGATGCCCGAAGGCAAAGACCATCTCACCGACCCGCGGGGAAACGGGAGCAGGCCGGAGCGGAGTCAGATCCGTCGCTTCGATGGAGAGCAGCGCCAGATCCACATTGGGATCGCGGTCGACAAGCTTCGATTCGTATTCACGATCGTCCTGTAAAAGAATGATCGGGGCATGGCGTCCCAGGACGTGATTATTGGTAAGGATCAGTCCGTTCGCATCCCAGACGATCCCGGCTCCCGTGCCATAACGACGACCGCGTACGACCACCAAAGAAGGTAGTATCTGCTGAACGAATTCGTCGATCACCCGGGTAAAGGTCCCGTTAAAGTTCATGCGATTTTCCAGCGGGGCTTCCACATTCTGGATCATTCTCTCTCACCGATCACGATATTCATAGTCTGAGGCTGGCCGCCGCGTAAAATTTCCACGGGCGTGGTTTTGCCTACCACCTCACCGTTGAGGCGTGCGAAGAGCTCATCATGGTGCAGCACAGGAGTACCGGCAATAGCAACCAGGATATCGCCAACGATCAATCCGCCTTTCGAGGCCGGGCTGTTCTTTTCAACGCTCATCACCAAAAGACCGGTTGCCTGTTTTCGTTTGAGGGCGTCCTGCGAGGCGGTGGGAACGTCAACCGTCTGGCTGCGGATGCCCAGATAGCCGCGCTTGATCTGGCCATGTTTGGCCAGGATCCCGGCGATGTTCCAGGCGAGATCAGCCGGGATGGTAATGGCTGCCCCATTGGAAAGGCCCGAGGTGTTAAG
>JBLNAU010000075.1:0-2953 GCA_050259515.1 Syntrophothermus sp. | reverse complement strand
GAGCCGCGCACATACTGATAGCCGCGCTGCATCTCCTGGACAAAAGTCTGCTGCCGGCGGCGGGACCTGCGTCCCTTCGGCTCCGCCGGAATTTGAACCTGCGAGAGAAGAACCCGGACGAGGAGGAAGGAGGCGAGCAACGTGCCAGACCAGACGAGGAGCAGGTTCTCCGTCCCGATGGCTGCGACCAGCAGGCCGGTCGCAAATCCGCCGATCACCTGCCCCGAAATGCGGCTGGCGCTGAAAAGAGGGAACAGCCTCTTCCCCTGGCGGGTATCGCAGACCACGCCTGCCACACCCCAGATCACAAGACCGATGAGGATATTGAGGACCTCCTTGCCCAGCCACAGCGCCGGATATAACCAGTTCTGACCGCTGACCAGGGCAATGCGGGCAATCGCCAGAACGATCGCAACAACCAGGGGAATGCCGATGTACAGGACTTGGCGCGGCAGCCGGCTGAGCAAGGCTGTAACCCCGAACGACATAATCATGTTTGTGATCCCCAGCCCGATGAACATGTATGGCAAATATTCCACCCCGAAGCGGGCGAAGAACAGGGCCTCGATGGCTGTGCCGCCAAAGGCTGCGCCCAGGGAAGTGAACATCATGATCCCGATCAGGAGAGAGGCCATGCGCTCTTCCCCCGGCCGGATCGAGAGGAGCTGGATGAGGCGCTTCATGGATGGGATCGGAAAAACATCATTCGGCCTCTGTCGCGGCCCGGTACTGCTCGCCGGCTACTTTTGCAGTATCGAGCAACATCTGGTCGTAATGATAGGTACCCAGCAGGATTCTACGCGCCATCCACCTGCGGACGAAGTGCGGCAGCGGAACGTTGAGCTTTACCAGGATGCGCATTTGCGTCCCTCCACCGGGGAGCGGCTCGAAGCGATCGGTTTCGGTAAACATCTTCCTCCCCTTTTCATAGGACTCATAGGTCGAGCACTCAAACGGGTGCCAGTCCACGATCACTTCCGTGCTCGTGCCTCCGCCGTGCGCGCAGTGATTGCTTGCGCCAACACCGGCGCGTCCGAAGGGCCGGTCGCCAGCCGACCAGTGGACCTCCGGCCGAACGAGATTACGCTTTTCAGGGGTCTGGATCCATTCCCAGACGATGGGCGGCGGGACTGGAAAATCCACCTTGAATTCCAGGTCTGCTTCCTCCTCCTTCAGGGAGTTCCGCCGCTCATGGATGATCTCATCATAGCGTTTGCGTAAATCGAGGCTGTAGGTCTTCACCTCCCCCAAGTGCTCATAGGATTCTGTTTGTGGATGCGTATTCGCCAGGCTCAGGTGCAAATGATCCAGGCAGCCTTCCGTCAGCAGTAGATAGGCCCGCCAGCCTGTTTCCTCGGCCACATGATTCTTGGTCAGGCGATGGATCAGGTTGACATCCGAGCCAACCAGCTCACGGATATCTCCCACGTGCTGGATGATGTAATTTCCATGATGGACGATAAATTTCAAATCAAGGGATGGGATGTTTTGACAGGCCAGGCAGGTGCAGGTGGTTGCCCGCTTCATCGAGAGCTGCCGGTCCCGAAAGGCAACATAGATGTTTTCTAGAAACTCCAGCAGGGTTTCGCCGCGCGTAATACGGTCCTCCCCCGCATAGGCGAACACCGCGTCCCCTTCCAGCTTGGAGAGCGTCATCAAAGGCTTGATTTTTTCCACCAGTAAGCCGAGCAATTCCGATAAGATCTCATGCGAGTGTTCCAGTTCGGTCCTTGCAACGAATGAGGTGTAGCCTGATATATCGGCAATGACCAGATACCCGTGCTGAGTAGCGATACCCATTCTCTCCTCATAACCATAAGACAAATACAAGCCAGGGGATCCAATCGAGAAAAAATAAAGGATCGTCTCCCGGCGGCTCGCCGGAACAGATGTTTGATTATAATCCTCCCTCGTGACCACTTCCAATAACGCCAATCGCCAGATCGCACGAGCCGCCGGCACGGTAATGGCTGCCATCCTTTTCGGACAGCTCGCCGGGCTGGCAAGCAAAATCCTGATCGCGAGCGCCTTCCCGGCTGCCGAGCTGGATGCCTTTTTCTCCGCCAACCGGGTCAGTGAGACCCTTTTCACCCTCATCGCAGCAGGGGCGCTTGGTTCCGCTTTTCTGCCAACCTTTACTTCCCTGCTCGTAAAAAACGAGCGCACTTCCGCCTGGAGGCTTGCCTCGTCGCTGATCAACCTGGTGACCTTGGTCCTCACGATCGCCGCCCTGCTGGCTTCCATCTTTGCGCCACAGATAGTCCGCTATTTCCTGGCGCCGGGGTTGTCAAGAGACCCGGCCATCTTTGCCCTCACCGTCCACCTGCTGCGGATCCAGTCCATCTCGGCGGTGCTGTTCGGGGTCGGCGGCCTGGTGATCGCCATCCTCAATGCCCACCAAATTTTCTTTGTGCCGCAGATCACGGCCGCCATGTACCAGCTGGGACAGATCTTCGGCGTGCTCGTCCTGGCGCGCTGGCTCGGGATTTATGGTCTGGCCTGGGGAGTTGTCATTGGATCGGCGTTATTCCTGTTGATCCAGCTGCCGTCCCTTTTCAAATTGCGCGGCGAATTCTCGTTCTCTCTCGGCCGGGGCGACCCGAATGTCGGAAATGTCTTTCGTCTCATGGGGCCGCGCGTCTTTGGAGCGGCCATCGTCCAGTTGAACTTCTGGGTCAACAACAACCTGGCCTCGAGAATGACGGAAGGAAGCATCCAGAGCCTTTCCTTCGCGTTCACGCTCATGCTGATGGCGCAGGCCGTCATCGCCCAGTCGGTCGCGATCGCCGCCATGCCGACCTTTTCGGCCCAGCATGCGCTCGGCAAAGTGGATGAGATGCGCTCGTCCCTGGCTTCTGCCCTGCGCGGGATGTTCCTGCTTGCGCTCCCGGCCAGCGTGGGATTGATCCTGCTCAGCCGGCCGATCGTCCCCATGCTGTTCGAGCGCGGGGAG
>JBLNAU010000074.1:0-3651 GCA_050259515.1 Syntrophothermus sp. | reverse complement strand
GGTAGGAAGCCCACGGCAGACCCAGGGTCTCGAGGCTGAAGAGCTCATTGACCTGGGCCAGGTTGCCGGCCAAAATCTCAGCCACGGTCTGGCGGGTCTGGTTGCCCTGGTTGTAAGCCATCTGGATACGGAAACCGGTGGTCCAGACATCGCCTTCGGGATCGTCACCGGCAGCAATGCCATCCTTATCAAGGTCGGCAAGCTTGAATTCTGCGGCACACTTGTCGAGGTCGGTGGTGTAGTGGGGGGTATCTTCAAAGTAGCCAGGCATACCAGGCAGGACCAAGCTGACCGGCTGAATGGCTTCGCCGCGGTATACATCGTCAATTAAGGTCTGGTAATCGAAGCAGTAGCCAAACGCCTTGCGGATGTGCTCATCGGCGAAGAAGTCAGACGGCACACCATTGCCATCGAGCTTGCCGCTACCGAGGTAGGGGTTCGGGCTTTCGGCAGAGGTGGCAATATTCCAGTTCTGGATGATCACATCCTGGCTGACCTGCGGGCGGCCAATGAACAGGCGCAGCGGCTTGGAGTCGTCGGTCACTTCGCAGGCCTTATAGTCATTGGTTGCGAGATCGAACTCACAGCGCTCGCCAACCAGTTCGTCCATCTGGCCGCGGTCGGCAACCTGGACAATAGAGATATCCGCGTCGCCGGTCTGCATCATTGCAAAGCGGGTGCCGGCTTCAGGGACGGCCTTATCGACAATACGTTCAATCTTGGGAAGTTCACCCCAGTAGTCCTCATTGCGGACCAGGATGACTTCCTCGCCCTGCTTGAGACTCTCCAGCTTGTAGGGGCCGGTGCCGTTCTCAAGGGATGAGATCGGATCGCTGGCTGAATCCATGGCATAGAAGTTCTGCCAGGTATCGCAGCTTCCATCCCAGCCGCCATTCTCAACAGTCCATTCCTTATCCAGAATGGCGCCCCAGGACTGGGCGATGGTCGGCAGGAAGGGTCCCCAGGCCTGAGCCAGGTTCATGGTCACGGTGCCAGCCGCATCGTCAGATACAATCGCGTTCTGTACCTTTTCACAGGCAGCAGCCAGTGTAGCCGGATCGACCTTGGACATACATTCACGGTCGTCCGCACAAGCACCGTCTTCGCTCACCACGAGGGAGATGTCATCAATACCAACGCCGAAGAACGGCTCAGCAAGCAGCCACTGCGGAGATGAGTATCCACCCTGCAGCAGACCGCGCTGGAAGGTGTAGGCCACATCGCCGGGGGTGAGATCATTACCATTGTGGAACTTCACGCCCTGGCGGATCTTGAAGGTGAAGGTCTTGCCATCGGGTGACATTTCCCACGACTCGGCGAGTTTGGGAAGGAACTTATCAGTGGCAATCCCATCATAGAAGATCAAAGTTTCATAGGTGTTCGCGATCAGACCATCGCTGGCAGTATCGTAAGCCAGGGCTGGATCGAGGGTATCGATACTGATATCTGAATTGGCACGGGTCAGGGTTGTCGGGTCAGCTGACTTTGGGCCGGTCGCTTCTGGGGCGGTGGTCGCTTCAGGGGCAGTTGTTGCTTCAGGGGCTGTTGTGGGCTGTTGCTCAGCAGGTGCCGAGGTGGCAGTCGGGGCAGCACCGCCGCAGGCTGCCAGCAGCATACTCGCCAGAACCAGAAGGCTCATCAAGGCAAACAGTTTACGCATTTTCTTCTCCTCACGTTATTGAAGGTATTTTTTCGGTACTTTCGGTGTTTCTCTTCAGTTCGGTCCATTGTGCCGGAAGCAGACACCTCCTTTCCATATTTCGATTCTTTTTCTTTACAAAAATCTTTCAGCGAAGAAACAGGCGACGAAGTGTCCGGGCCTGATCTCGCGGAAATCCGGACGGGATTCCGCACAGGTTCCTTCGGCGATCGGGCAGCGTGTGCGGAAACGGCAGCCTGAAGGCGGATTCGCGGGGGAGGGAACATCCCCTTTTAGAATGATACGTTCACGCTTTGCATCGGCAATCGGATCCGGGATGGGGACCGCCGAAAGCAGAGCCCGGGTATAGGGATGGAGGGGCATGGCGTGAAGCTCGTCGCGCGACGCAAGCTCTACAATCACTCCCAGGTACATCACAGCGATGCGATCGCTGATATGCTTGACCATGGAAAGATCGTGAGCAATGAACAGGTACGTCAGGTTGAACTGTTCCTGCAATTCCTCGAGCAGGTTCACCACCTGGGCCTGGATGGAAACATCCAGAGCCGAAATCGGCTCATCGCAGATGACAAAGGAGGGCTGGAGAGCCAAGGCGCGGGCCAGGCCAATGCGCTGACGCTGGCCGCCGGAAAATTCATGTGGATAGCGGGTTGCGAACGCAGGGTTAAGCTTTACCAGTTCGAGCAGGTGCATGACACGATCATTGATCTCTGCACCCGTGGCAACATTGTGAACCATGAGGGGCTCGCCCACCAGCTGTCCAACCGTCATGCGCGGATTCAAACTGGCGTACGGATCCTGGAAGATCATCTGCATTTTCCGGCGCATCTGGCGCAACTGCTCACCCTTTAAGGTGACCAGGTTTACCCCATCGAACTCGACTTCGCCGGCGGTCGGTTTATACAATTGAAGGATGGTTCGACCTGTTGTTGATTTTCCGCAACCTGATTCCCCCACCAGACCCAGTGTTTCGCCCCGATTCACTTCAAAGCTGACTCCGTCAACTGCCCGAACCGCTCCCACCTGGCGCTGGAACACACCGCGCCGGATGGGGAAATGCATCATCAAATTCTCCACCCGAAGCAGGGTGGTGTTAGTGGAGTTTTCGATGGTCATTAGCGGTGTCTCCCAGTCTTCGTATCCACCCAGCAGGCTGCACGGTGATCAGGTCCCACTGCCATCAAAGGAGGATTCTCCTGCCAGCAATGCTCCAACACCCACTTGCAACGCGGTGCAAACGGGCAGGCATTGGGCTTCTGGTAGAGGACCGGTGGTTGTCCTTCGATTGAATATAGTTTTTCGCGCGTAAGCTCATTGACACGTGGCAGGCTGCCAAGCAACCCAAGCGTATAAGGATGGGTCGGGTTGGCGTATAACTCCCGGACGGGAGATTCTTCGATAATATAACCACCATACATAACCAGCACACGCTGAGCCAGGCCGGCAACCACGCCGAGGTCATGGGTGATCCAGATGATGGCCATACCGAGTTCATCACGCAGGCGCTTTACCAGATCAATGATCTGGGCCTGGATGGTCACGTCCAGGGCGGTGGTTGGTTCATCGGCGATCAAAATTTGGGGGCTGCACGACAGTGCCATCGCGATCATCACGCGCTGGCGCATACCACCAGAATACTGGTGGGGATAGTCATTCAAACGATCCTTCGCATTCGGGATGCCCACCATGCCCAGGAGCTCGGCCGCGCGTTCGCGCGCCTGATTCTTTGTCATGCCGATATGGAGCATGAGGGGCTCCTCCAGCTGCTTGCCGATCGTAAGAACAGGATTCAATGAAGTCATTGGATCCTGGAAGATCATCGCGATTTGCGCGCCGCGTATATGTCGCAATTCTTCTTTTGACATGTGAAGGAGATCTTGTCCGGAAAAAAATGCTTTCCCCGCTTCGATTTTTCCGGGAGGAGATGGGATGAGACCCAACACAGAGAGCATAGTTACACTTTTGCCACACCCGCTTTCTCCCACCACCCC
>JBLNAU010000073.1:0-5854 GCA_050259515.1 Syntrophothermus sp. | reverse complement strand
GTAACTGTGCCGGTCGGCAAATTGTACAAAATTTCAATAAGGCATAAACCTTTACAGATCTGCCAGTATTTTTTCTGCCCGGTCAATCGCCTCGGTTGTTGTCAATTTCGATCCCATCTCCCAGGCGGAATTGAATTCCGAGCCACTGAGCTGCAAACGCGCCTCGCCCAGGAAGCGGTCGAGATAGGGTTGATAGAAGATGGGGTCCTTTTGATTGGTGCTCAGACATTGCGTAAAGCTTAATAATTGAACGGCAATGCCAGGGCTTTTGGGAATCGCGACGCCACCGATCTGAACGAAAAAATAGGACAGGTCACCCGGCTCCTCGCAGCATTCCTTGATAATCTCAATCCCATTCCGGAGATCGACCAGGGCAGCCTCCCGGTGGCCCACCAGCGAATGGAGACGCCCTGCCAAGGCATATCCCCAGGCCAGGTGTCTCGGCGTTCCGATCTCCTTCATCAGGTCCAGATATTCATGCTGCTCGTATAAAGCTTCCGGAAGAGCGCCCTGGATTTCATCAACCAGGCTGAGGAACATCCGCACAAAGGCATGCGTATTCTTTTCCCCGACCCGCTGGCAGTATTCCACGGCTGTTTGGGCTTCGTGCTTTGCCTTTTCGGGATCCCCGCGTAAGAAATATAGCTGGGCAAGATAGTAACGATTGAGATTTCTTCTGGAGGATCCCGTCTCGACGAGTAATTCATCGGATTCCAAAAAGGCTGCTTCGGCCTGCTCCCATTCGCCCCTCTTTATAAAGGCGAGTCCATACTCGATGACAAGCACATCGGCAAGGAGATAACGATCTCCCGCGGCGCGAACGGAGTCCAGAAGGGGCTTTCGATTCTGAAGATACCCATCCATCATGCGCGCGATCCGAAGAGCCCGGACCAGATGATACAGGGCAAACGCCTGCCCCCAGGGATCCATGAGCTTCCGGAACTCATCCAGCGCCTGTTCCAGGGGAGACACCGCATTCCTGGCATTTCCGGTTCGAATCAAATATTTTCCAACGGAGACCCGTGCATAGGCCCTGCCCCACAGGTCCGCTGTCTCCTCGCAGAGCGAGAGTGCGGAATAAACGGATGTATTCATCACCCCGTAATCATCCACTTCATGAGCGATGGCTGCCTTGCTGTAAAGGACTTTTGCCCGCGCCACCTTTTGCACCCGGCTGGTCTCATCCCACGCTCTGCCCAGGGCCTGGTCCATCCACTTGAGGCCTTCGGTTAAATAATCACGCATATTCCAATAAAAGCCCAGCGCGCCGGTCAGCCTGAGCGCTGGCTCGGCGGAGGACTTTCCCATGGACCAGTTCAATGCGGTCCGCAAATTTTCATAATCGGCTTCGATCCGCGCCAGCCATTCCAATTGCTCCGGGCGGATCAAGTGAGGCGCAGCAGTTTCCGCTAGGGACAGGAAGTAATCGAGATGTTGGTCTCGAATCGATTCGCTTTGTCCGGATTCGACCAGCTTCTCATGGGCGTATTTTCGTATTGTCTCCAAAAAGCGATAGCGTGTTTCGTGCGGCCCTTCGTCCACGATGACCATCGATTTATTGATGAGATGCTCGAGCAGGTCCAGCACGTCTTCACGGATCACTTCGGCATCCGAACAAACAGATTCGGCTGCTTCCAGCGTCCATCCACCGGCAAAGACGGATAATCTTTTGAAGAGGATCTGTTCATCCACCGGCAGCAGGTTGTAACTCCAATCGATGGCGGCCCGCAGCGTCTGATGATGTCCAAGGGCGGTACGGCTTCCCCCCCGCAGCAGGTGAAAGAGGTCATCCAGCCGCTTTGCGATTTGTTCCACATTCAGCACGCGTAATTTTGCCGCGGCCAGCTCGATCGCCAGGGGAATCCCATCCAGGCGGTGACAGATCTGGGCAACGAAGGGCGCGTTATTGTTCGTCACGGTAAATGAGGGGACGGCCGACACCGCTCGCTCGATGAACAGCTTTACCGCTTCATATTGGCTGAGGGTTTCGATCGAGGGCAGCCGGGCGACATCCGGCAGCCCCAGCGAGGGGACGCGATAGGTGACCTCGCCCGCGATCCCCAGCGCCTCCCGGCTGCTGGCCAGGATGCGAACATGTGGGGCAGTCCGCAGGATCCTGTCCGCCATCTGGGCGCAGGCGTCCACGAGATGCTCGCAGTTGTCGAGCAGGATCAGCATCCTTTTGTCGCGCAGGTAATCGCACAGCATATCGATGACAGGGCGCTGCGGCTCTTCCCGCAGGCCGATCGCAATAGCGGTGGTACGCGGTACCAGCAGCGGATCGAAAAGAGGAGCCAGCTCCACGAACCAGGTGCCATCCACATATTGGGGGATCAGCTCGCCGGCCGCCTGGATCGAGAGGCGCGTCTTGCCGGTGCCGCCTGGTCCGATCAGCGTCAGCAGGGGCGCGTGCTGCAGGAGTTTCCTGACATCCTCCAGCTCTTTTCTGCGCCCGACGAAACTCGTGAGCTGGGCCGGCAGATTATTGGGATTGTCGCTCAACGATTGCAGCGGCGGAAAATCATGCTGTAATTCCGGTGCGACCACCTGCCAGAGGTGTTCCAGCCCGGGCAGGCCCCGCAAACGGTGCTCCCTCTTATCATAAAGGCTGATCCCCTCCGGCAGCTCGTGGTGGAGCAATTCCGCGCTGGCATTGGAGACCAGCACCTGGCCTCCATAGGCAACGGACATGATCCGCTGGACCTTCGCCAGGGTGAGATAACCCTGGTAGTCATTCCCGTGTACTTCTGCAGAACCGGTGTGCAGCCCCATGCGGACTTTGACAGGTGCCTTGTCCCACTCCTCAGACTGCAGCGTGCGCTGTGCCTCCACCGCGGCATTCAGTGCATCCTTGGCTGTGTGGAAAGCCACACAGAAGGCATCCCCGACCATCTGGAAGACACAACCCCTGTGAGCATCCATGGCAGACTTCAAAATGGCCTGATGCCGCTCGCGCAGGGATTCCCAACTCGCCGGATATTGCTGGGCCAGCAGGGTGCTGCCTTCGATATCCGTGAAGAGAAAGGTAACGGTACCGCTTGGTAAAGTATTCCCATCGATGCTCATTGGTACGGCTCCACGATGAAGTATACAGAGATTATAGACTGGATACAAGAGCGAAACCATTGCGCTTGTCTTTTCGTCCTAAAGCCTATACAATGAATTGACCAGGACAACGGAGGCTTTTATGAAACAGGACCGATTTCTGACAGGCATTTTGATCGGGATAGGAGTGCTGATCATCGCTGCGCTGGCAGTGTTTTTCATCCGCAAAGATACACAGACTTACGTTCCGGACGATGTGCCCGAAGGGGTGGTCCATAATTACGTGGTGGCCATCCTGAACAAGGACTATGAAAAAGCCTATGGCTATCTGGCCGATCTGGATCACAAACCGACCTATGATGAATTCCGTAAAGCGTTCGTCACCGGTGCGCTAAATCCGGGCAATTCCGCGGTGGATGTCGGCAAATCGGATATCACCGGCGATAATGCAACCGTGGAAGTCGCCATGGTCTACAATCCCAGCGACCCGTTCTCCACCGGGTACCGGGACGTTCAAAACGCCATCCTGGTTCGCCAGGACGGCCAGTGGAAGATATCGTCCATGCCCACTTATTATCTGTGGGAGTATAGCTGGTATCAGAATCTCCCCAAATAACCCCACGCAGAGCGTAGGAGCAAAACAATGAAATCCATTCGCCGCCTGTATTTCTATCTGGTTGCCTTTATCAGCATTGAAGTGGTTCTCTGGGGATTGGTCGGTCTCCTCCGCTCGATGGTGGACAATGTCCTTTCGGGGAGCGAAGACGCGCTGGCGCAGGCGCTGGCCTTGATCCTGGTTGGCGTGCCGTTCTTCCTGATCCACTGGCTGTGGGCACAGCGCGCCGCAGCCCGCGATGACGAGGAGCAGAATGCCAGCATCCGCGCAGTATTCCTATATGCCATCCTGCTGGCTACCCTCATCCCTGTGGCCCAAAACATTTTATCTCTTATCGACCGGTCGCTCGTGGAACTTGCGGGCCTGGGCGTTGGACGGGCCTTCAGCTCCTTCAGCCGGCAAACGCTGGCCGACAACCTGATCGCCATTGCCATGAACGGGATTGTGGCGTTTTATTTCTGGAACGTCCTGCGCCGGGACTGGACCAAACTCACCGACCGGGAAAATTACTCGGATGTGCGCCGGCTGTATCGCTATATCTGGATGCTCTACGGCCTGCTGCTGACAGTCTTTGGTACACAGCAGATCCTGCGCTTCCTGTTTTATGTTCCCGGCGGGCTGCTTGGGCACCTGGGACGTGAAGTGGCTATCAATGGACTGGCCCTGCTGATGGTTGGGACGCCAATCTGGGTCTACTCGTGGCGCATCATCCAGAACTCGCTGGCCGACCCCGCCGAGATGGGATCGACTCTCCGCCTCGGCATCTTGTATCTGCTCTCCCTCGGCGGAGTGATCACCGTCATTACCACTTCCTGGATTGTCATTAATACCGTTCTCAACGTCCTGCTCGGCCAGCATCTCAGCGCAAGTGAATTCGTTCAAAAAATCGGCGGCCCGGTTTCGGTGGGCGTGCCGCTTGCGATGGTATGGGCTTACTTTGGGTACTGGCTCAACCGCCACATCGAGGCCTCGGGCGACAGGGTGCGGCAGGCAAGCCTCAAGCGCCTGTACAACTACATCCTGGCCTTGATCGGCCTGGTGGTGGCCTTCGTCGGCGTGGCGACCCTGCTCTCCTTCTTGATCGACATGCTGACCGGGTATGGGATCGTGTTCAGCGATGCCATGCGCAACAGTCTGGCCGCCTCGATCTCCTCCCTGATTGTCGGCCTGCCGCTCTGGCTGTTGATGTGGAGACCCATGCAGGCGGAAGCGATGTCGCAGGGCGAACAGGGGGACCATGCCCGCAGGTCGCTGATTCGAAAGGCTTATCTCTATCTGGTGCTGTTTGCTTCGGTCATCGGATGCATGTCAACCGCGGTGGCCCTGGTCTACAACCTGATCCGGGCACTGCTGACCGGTTTCGGCGGCACGGATTTTGTAAACAACATTCTCAACCTGGTGCAGCTCCTTTTCCTGTTCGGCGTGGTCCTGGTCTATCATCTGAATGTCCTGCGCGCCGACGGTACGTCGACGGCCGATTCGCTGGCAGAACGCCAAAAGGATTATCCGGTTCTGATCGTCGATTCAGGGAATGGCTTTGTGGAACCCGTCAAGGCGGCGTTGTTGAAATATGCCCCCAATACCCCGGTAACCGTTACAGATCCATCCACCCAGCCGGAGGGGAATTTCAACGCACTCGTTCTGAGCGGAGGCCTGTTCGCCGGGGATGCACCCGCATGGATCCGCTCGTTTAACGGAAAACGGATCGTGATTCGCGACGGGACCCAATCCCTTGCGTGGGCAGACGACACCGTCCAGGCCGCGCAATGGATCCAGAATCTCGCGGAAGGCCAGGAGATCCAGAGAAAAAAATCGAGCCGCTCGCCGTGGATCGTCATCGTCTATGTCTTCGCCGCGCTGTTTGGGTTCGGGTTGCTCATGATGTTGCTGTCCATGGGCATATCGCTGATCATGAACGGAGCATTTTAAAGTCCTCATTAAGGATAATGATGTAAAATATTTCTAGCGATGCAGGAGCATGAAACAACCCTGCTAAAGAAAGGAGCTATGAAAGACCTAAAGATACTACTAGACATAATCAATAAATCCAAGATCTCTCAAAGGGATAGGTTTATTCTTCTGTTTATGGTCTGTCTTGCCTATCTAATACAGAGCATTGGAATAATAATGGCTGTTAAGCAACTACCTGACTTTGTCCAGTGGATCTTAGCTCATATAGGTCTTTCTTAGTCT
>JBLNAU010000072.1:0-5892 GCA_050259515.1 Syntrophothermus sp. | reverse complement strand
ATAGGAGCATTCTCTCCCTCACTTAACGAGACAACGGTGAGTATGTGACTCATACCCACCTGTTCAATTCTTGAAAGGACTGCCTCAATCATTTTACACCATGGCCTTGAAGCTTTCCATATCCCTTTGGGTTCGTGCGGCGAAATTCTTTTTATAGAGAGGTCCCATGATCTTCATGAGCAGCGTTTTGAATTCGTATTCTGTATCGGTGGTCCACAGGGTCTGGTTCTCTCCCTGCTCGAGGAACCAGTTTCTGACGGTGTTCGCAGCAAATTGATTCTCATACATTTGATCCAGCCTCTCAGGCTCCTGGCAGGAAGTGATCCTCTCGATCAGGGAAAATTCCCTTTCCTTCTCCCTGAATGTTAGTTTTGAGACGGCTCCCGCCTCACCGGGTGTCCCGTTGAGTAGCTCCATCCCTGTCAGGGAAGGCTGCCAGAACCGGATCTTTTCGGGGTCACGAAAGGTCTGCCAGACCTCGCTGCGAGGTTTATCGATGAGAAGCTGCAGTTTGTACTTCATATTACCCTTTTGCCTGGATGCTTTTGCCATTGAGTCGCATGATCAACTGGTTTTCCGGAGCTGGTTGACCAATACGGGATGAAAATGGCAGGGAGCCATTTTTACTGATGCAGGAATTCAACTGTCCGCTTCCAGGCAACCTCTGCAGACTGCGGGTCAAACTCGGGACGGTCCTCCTCGAAGAACCAGTGCGGCATATTTGGATAAATGTGAAAGGAGGGCTCCAGGCCAGCCGCTCGCATATCTGTCTCCATGGCACGGATTCCCTCCAGAGGCTCCCATT
This sequence comes from Syntrophothermus sp., assembly GCA_050259515.1. Lineage (GTDB taxonomy): Bacteria > Chloroflexota > Anaerolineae > Anaerolineales > Villigracilaceae > Defluviilinea. The sequence goes on along the minus strand of JBLNAU010000072.1, from coordinate 5,087 downwards.
CATCCGAGTCGGAGAAGTGACCCAGGATTTTGGCTTTGATATTTGCAAATTCCGCCCCGCCAGCCCCATAGAATAGTACGACCTTGCCAAAGTCCTCGGGCTGCTCGCTCGCCAGCACCAGCGACCAGGCCCCGCCCATGGAGAATCCGATCACGGACAGCGGTACCTTGCGGACCTGCGGCTGGGCGCGCATGAAATCGACCAAAGCGGCCGCGACGGCCTGTTTCCGCTCGGAACTTAATTCCGACATGATCTGTTCGGCTTCGGCGACCGTCTGTGCAATTCGCCCTTCATTCAGGTCGGGTGCGAACGCGACAAAACCTTCTGCAGCAAGCCGGTCGCATAGCATCTCGAAAAATGGATTCAATCCCCACCAGGCATGCAGGACAATGACGCCCGGAGCCTCGGCCCTGGAAGGTGTTGCCAGATAGCCCTTTGCCGGTTGTCCGTTCACATCGAATGAAATTTCCTGTCCGCTCATTTTGAATTCTCCTTTTTAAATTTTTCGGCACCACTACGAGTTAATGCTTCCAACTCCCTGAAGAGTTCAGCTTCCACTTTTTTAAAGTTAAAGCAGGATTTCCCCTGCATGCGCTTCTTCAATTCCGGGGAGACATTATTCAGCAGTTCCGGGTACATATAGACCGGCATCAAATAGAAAGAGACATAATTTTTCTTGATCTGTGCCGAGCCGAAGAACAGTTCCTTTTTCCACCGCTCGCTGTAGGGGCCATCGAGATAATAGGTGTCGGCTGTGTCTGTTTTGACTGTCAGATTTTGGGCATACGGTTTGAGTATATTCTTCAGCTCCTCAAAGACAGCGGGAAAATCATTTTGAACGGACATGCAATCCTCCTTTATGAATAAAAATCATCCCAGCTTTTTCAGACACCTTTTGACCCAGGCCTCGTCCATCCTGACCAGGCGGTTCTTTTTCAAATTCTCCTTCAAGATCCAGTGAATATCCCTGTCCTTACTGCCGAGCCAGTTTTCCATGAGCGGTTTGCCCGCCTCCGGCGAAGCAGCGACAGCCACACTCCAGCAATAGCCCATGGTCTGGCGCAAAACCTTGAAGGAGTCGTCCCTCGATTTATTCTCCTTTTCCATGGCCGCGGTGATCCGGTCCAGGATCTGCAGCACCTGTTTTGAATGCTTCGGCTGCTGGAGGAGACGCGGCTCAGCCAGGGCTGCGGCCGCGGCGCGCTTGTCATACCAGTTGCCCCTGATCCATTGTTTCATCTCACGCAATAACAGATCCATATCCTGGTCGCCTGCCAGTTGCAACCCTGTGGCTACAGCTTCCCGGATCCTCCAGCGCGGATCGGATGCGTATTCGCGCAGGCGGTTGAACAGCCCGGTTTGGGAAGCTGCCAGTTTGCCCAATCCCATGATGCCGCAAAAGACAACAAAGACCTCCGGCCTATTTTCCTCGGCGTGATAGGTCAGGAAATGATTGAACTGGTCTTTATTGCCCTCCTGTGCAACGGCGTGCGCCAGCTCCAGATTTCCACGCGGCCCTGGCAAACCGGACTCCTTTAACAAAAAAGGGACCCAGTCATCGAGCCGTTTCAATGTTTGACGGTACTCATCAACTTTTGTCATCCTGCTCAAACCCTCTGCGTATACGACCAGTGAGTTTGGATGATCCGCCATTGATCCGCCTCCCGCCGGTACACTTCCGTGCAGTTCCAGCGGTATTCTGCCTCACCCGCATACGAGACATAATTGAACGTCAGCACAGCGGCATCCCCGATGACCTGCACCCGTGGATTCAGCAGCTCGAACCGGTCGAGCTGAACCTTTCCCCAAAGCTCTTTGTAAAGTGCCGTCAACTCTTCCAGACCATCGATCCGTTTCTCGCGGTAGGGATCGAAATAAACAACATCCGGTGCGCAAATTTCGAGGAAACCAGACGGATCGCCATGAATCCAGCGCTCAAGGGCGGCACATTCCATGGCGATAATCAGGGAAGGGATGTTTTGCGGGTTGTTCATGGTTTGATCGTATGGCTGGATGAAAGTTTCTCTTTTTGCTTTCTATTGAACGGTGATCCGAATATAGATCGGGTCGCCAAAAGTCGCTCCGTTGGGATCGACCGCCTGCCAGGCGCTTTCATAAACCCCCTCGGCGAAAGGAGCAGTAAAGACCACCCGCAGCATGGCTTGCGTGCCGGCCCGGGCAGGATAGAGCATCACCTCCTCCGGGGCACCCAGATCCGCTCCGCCCAGATGTTTGAGGCGATAGGATGAATTCCAGTTGCAGGTGCCGCTATTCTCGACAAGCCATTGTTTATCCAGGCTCGTACCAAAGGAGATAAATGAATTATCGGGAATGGTAACATCGCTGACAAAACTTAGCTCATTGACACAGTCCTTCGGGTTGGTGGTGGGAATGATGGTGGGCAGGGGAGTGGACTGGATGATGACAACCTGCTTGGTTGGCTGGATGATCAGCGTCGGTTCGATGAGTGGCGGCTCAAGCGTCGGCGGACGAAATGGGGTTGGGGTTGGAGCAGGGGAACAAGCCGGGATGAAGAAAAGAATCAGAATCACAGCGAAAGAAATTCGGCTGGAAGAAATTCGTTTATTCATCATAAAAAAGAAGGGCGACCCGTTGCCGAGTCGCCCAACAGGCTTCCTATTCTTCTTCAGCGACTGCGCCGCCGTCGTCACCTCCACCGATATCCAGTGGAAGGGCGATTTCGCCGCTGAGAGCTTTCTGGCGGATGACCGTTTCGATCTCAGCCATCAGATCGGGATTCTGGCGCAGGTAATCCTTGGCGTTCTCACGTCCCTGGCCAATGCGGATATCGCCATACGAGAAGAAGGCACCGCGCTTCTGAACGACTTCGAATTTTGTGGCGAGGTCGAGCACATCCCCAGCCTTGGAGATGCCTTCGTTGAACATAATGTCAAACTCGGCAGTGCGGAAGGGAGGCGCCACCTTGTTCTTGACCACCTTGACGCGGGTGCGGTTGCCGATCACTTCATCGCCAACCTTGATCGCCTGGATGCGGCGCACGTCCATACGCACAGAGGCATAGAACTTGAGCGCCTGTCCGCCGGTGGTGGTTTCGGGGTTGCCGAACATCACGCCGATCTTCTGGCGCAGCTGGTTGGTGAAAATGACGGCCGTCTTGGTCTGGTTGATTGCGCCCGAAAGCTTGCGCAGCGCCTGGGACATGAGACGAGCCTGAACACCCATGGTTGCGTCGCCCATATCGCCTTCAATTTCCGAGCGGGGAACCAGCGCAGCCACCGAATCGATGATGATCACATCGATGCCGCCGGAGCGGACCAGGGTCTCGGTGATCTCGAGCGCCTGTTCACCGGTATCCGGCTGTGAGACGAGCAGGTTGTCGATATCCACGCCGACGCGTGCAGCATAGACCGGATCCAGCGCGTGTTCCATGTCGATGAACGCGGCTGTGCCCCCCATGCGCTGTGCCTCTGCCACAATGTGCTGGCAGATGGTGGTCTTACCGGAGGACTCCGGACCATAAATCTCGGTGATGCGTCCACGCGGCACGCCCCCAACGCCGAGAGCGATATCCAGGGATAACGAACCCGTGGGGAATGACTCCGTTACCATGCCATGGGCCTGCCCAAGGGGCATGATCGAGCCTTCGCCAAAACGCTTGAGAATATCACCAACGGCTTTATCGAGAACGGCGCGCTTTGCACCGTCTACGTCACGATTCTGATTCAGTTCTTCTGCTACGGGGGCTTTTGCTTTACGAGGTGCCATTTCTTGATCTCCAAATACAAGTGTAAGGGTCAGATTTGTGTGTTTGGGAAGTATAGCACAGATGTTCTGAGCGTCAAGGTAAGAAATGTGGCCGGTGCCAGGTTCCCATTGTCAGATTTGTTGGGTTTTTATGGGGTGGGTGTGACGGTTGGCGTGAGGAAATACAGCCTGGGCGCCGAGGGCGTGGCGACCTGGAATCCATCCTCACCGCTGAAGGTAAAGTAGGTCACCTGGCCGGGATAGATATCCACCCAGTACTGCAGGGGCTTGTCCTGATAGATAAAGCTGATCTTGTACAGTCCGGCAGGCAGATCGCTTAAGACCAGGTTCTCATTGTAATAGGGATCGGAATTGACCGCACCTTCTGCATAGGTCTTCACTGTGCGCAGCGGTACTTCGGACGGCATGGGCCTGATCTCCACTTTGAACTGGTACAGCAGGTCGCCTTCATCATCGGTCATGCGCCCCACCAGGATTCCCCAACCCTGAGGCGGGGCCATCCACAACTCCGGATTGTATGTTTTGTAGAAAGTGTTATCACCCAGGCGCACTTCGAAATGCAGATGTGGACCGGTCGTCGCACCGGTGTCACCCACCAGCCCCAGAACATCCCCGGTTTCAACATGCTGTCCCACGACGGCAATGATCTTGCTCATGTGGGCATAAATTGTGTAAAGAGGCAGCCCCTTGTAGCCAAAATCGTGGCGCACGACGACGGCCTGGCCATATGGATCGCCAATGTTCCCCGGCACTTCGGAGAACAGGCCCCAATCGGCCGAGACAACGGTCCCGGGCCCGGCCGACAGGATCGGTGTGCCCTTGTCTGCATCGATATCCACGCCGGTGTGGACGATGTTCGGCGCGAAGAACACGCCTCCATACCGGTAGTCTGCCAGGGGCCAGTTGACATTGTCCGCTGCGATGGGGCGGGCAAAATAGAAATGGTCGTAGGCGGAGACGGCCCACGGAATCGGATAGAGAGGCGGGCGCCACCCCGAAACAGGTTCCGCCCCGGGGGTGGGGAGAACGAACCGGAACGGAGGGATGGTCGGCCTGGGCTGCGGCTCTGCTTGCGCGTCAGCCGCGGGCTGGGTCGCCGCTTCCCCGGCGATCACTGCCGTTGGAGTGGACACCGGAATTTGCGTCGCGAGGGACGGAGTGCAGGAGGCAAGTGCGGCAATCACTAGGGTGATCAAGGAGACTCCGGGGTGCAGGAATCTGCGGGTTCTATTGGGGAGCAATCCTGACTCCATGCGAATGGAATTCTTCATGGAATGATCGTGGGTGGCGTGGAGGAAGGAGTACGGGTGCTCGATGGGATCGGTGTGATCGACGGTGTC
>JBLNAU010000071.1:0-3195 GCA_050259515.1 Syntrophothermus sp. | reverse complement strand
CAATGAGAACGATCAATAGAAGGCGCGCCCAATTCCGTGTCAAAGTGTGAAAGAATAGATCGAGGGCAAATGCGGCGAGTATAAACAGCGGGGGTGCCAGAAAGAGTGCCTGTCGAAAATTGTGATAAAGCGGAGAGTTAAGCAGGATCAGCATCAACAGCGGGAAGGCAAAACCCATGCCGAGATAAAGCAGCAGGTCGGCCCGGACACGGCTGCGCAACAATCTCCAAACCAAAACGCTGAAACCAATCAGAAGGCCTAAAATGACAGGTTCTGTGAATTGAATGCTCAACAGGATGGGCAGGTAAAGACGGGGTAGGTCACGAATACCATAAAACTGCCCGCCAAAGAGAACCTGCCCTGAAAAATTTTGAAAGTTCGATGCACCGACCAGCTCCTGGAAGTAACGCTGTACGGGTGCTGCCCAAAGGTAAGGCCAGGCCAGATAGGTTGTCATCCCGGCAACCAGGAAGTATGCGATGGCCGTTGCCGAACCTCGCGAGCGGGTCTTTAAGAACAAATACAAAATCACGATAACGCCGGCCAGGGGGGCAATGGCGCGTATCGCAGTTGCCAGCCCGAGAGCGATCCCTGCAAGGACCAGGCGTGAGCTGCGGAAGGCACGAAATGTTTCCCGGAGCCAGTTTCGCAAGGAGGCCAGAGTTAACGAGCCCTTCCCTGATTGGGCGGCGCTCGCCGCAACCTTACGAAGCTGGTGCCGCTGTCTCCATGCCTTCTGCACAGACGCGGACAGTGTCGTGTTGCTGATCAGGAGACCAAAATAAGCCAGAAAAAAAAGCAAGCCTGCACAGACGGCTATCCACTCGACACGATGCAATAGCTTGATGGCCTTGGCCGAATAATCCTGGGCGGTCAGGTTGGACGCCTGGCTGGCGACCGCGCTGAAGATCCGCCCTGCCCACGATTCCGGGCCGGCTGTGAAGAAATATGCGACTGTTTGCTCGACAAGCACATTGACCTGGCGGGAGAACACAGCCAGCGCCATGAAAACCAGCAGGGCAGGCACGAGCCATATCAAAAATCTTCTTTTGCGCCGCGCGTCTGCCTGGTGGAACTTGCGGGTTAGCTCTTCAGTCATTCCTGTTAGGGATGCTGATGGCTCAACCCCCTGCATGCTGTCCACCAGGCGGAATCCCAGCCCGATACTGAGTGTAAAGAAAAACAGGAACGGGATATCCTTTGGATTGATGAAGGCATGTCCCAGGAGCAGAGGCTGGGTGCTAAAAAGAAGCAGGATGCCCCAGGCAGTCCATCTGTTAAACCATCGCTTTGCCAGCCAATGGATGCACAGACCTGCGAAGAGGAACGTAATGTAATAGGAGAAATGCCAGAGATCAGGCGTATACACATCCGGAAATACGCTTTGAATGATCCTGATCACCAGACCAGCCATCGCCACAAATGCCGGTCCGTGACCTTCATAGGAAGAGTCATGTTTCGGCTCGTAAAGAATACCGAAGAGGGACGGATAGGCGGCCAGCGTATCGGCTGAATATCGATAATTGTTGGGCTCGTCCACGCTCATACCGTATTCGTGAACGGTCAGTACCCCGATAATCAGGCTGATCAAAAACCATGCAAGGAGTAAAGTCTTCTCCGTGTGAAAAATCCTGGACCCGGTCATAATGCGGTGCTCCCCGGCAGCTTCAATATGGGAGTGATGGAACGATCGATCGCAAACGATTAATTGTACTTCCATCCTTGCCTGTTAGCAGGCAAGAGAATTCGAAGCCGGGATTGTTTTTCCGATTACCTCATGAGCTGCTCAACACGCGACTCACCCACACTGTAATATTTGGCCTGTGTGTGATGGACAATGATCGCTGCCGTGGATTGTTCCGGGATCAGCTGGTAGGCCGGGGTGAGAGTCATTCCCAGCTCGGTGACAACCGCTGGAAGGAGCTTAAAGATCTTCGCATGGTCCTCCAGCTCCGGAATGGCCGGGTAGCCCCACGAGTAGCGCTTGCCCTGGTTTTCAGGGATCCCCATTTCGCGGCGCAGGTGCTCGTGCAGGTAATCTGCAGTGGCTTCTGCAGTCTGAACGCCAAGACCATGGGTAAAGTATGCTTCTGTGTAATCGTTCGCCGCCTGTAGTTTGTCAAAGCGATCACTGGCGGCCTGTCCGACAGTGACCACCTGGAAGGCGACCACATCCATTTGTCCCGACTGGACGGGGGCGTAGTAATCGGCCAGGCACAGATGCTCATCATAAGGCTGGCGTGGGAAGGTAAAGCGTGTCAAAACCTGGTCCAAATTTTCCGGGTCGTAAACGATCAAATCCTCTCCCTCGGACTGGCAGGGGAAAAGTCCATAGACACCCTGGGGATTGAGCCACTTCTCGCGCATGGCCTCGCGCTTCATCTTATCCAGGCGTGCATCGAAATCTGCTTTCAACTTATCCCATTCGGCGCCGTGCGTATTCTTGGCTCCCCAGGAGAGCCGGTAGAGTTCATTGATGTTCAAATGTGTGAACACGATTTCCAGCGGCATGTTTTTGACCACGCGCATGCCGAATTTCGAAGGCGGAAGGGTCAAGGGCTTGGGTTGAATGGTTGAGCGCTGAACGTTCGATCGTTCCGGCGTTCTAACGCTCGTTCGCCCCAATTCCATTTCTGAATCCTGGACGGTCTTCGCCAGGAGGGCAGGCCGCTTCTCACCGTCGATAAGAGCATCCATCGTTTCGAGTCCTTCGAACGCGTCCTTACAGTAGAAGACGCCCGGCTCGTAGAAGGCTCCGCTCTCGGTCTGGAGGATGCGGCGTCCGAAGCGGCGGTTGATGGCTGCCCCGCCCACCAGCACCGGGAATTTCAGTCCGCGGCGGTGAAGCTCATTGATGATCAGCGGCATCTGCTTGGATGTCGAGACCAGCAGCGCGGAGAGTCCAATCGCTGTCGCATTGACTTCGACAGCCCTGGTAATGATGGTTTCTGCAGGCACCTGCTTGCCGAGATCCACGACGGTGTAGCCGTTATTGGAAAGGATGGTCTTGACCAGGTTCTTGCCGATGTCATGCACATCCCCATAAACGGTGGCGATCACAACCGTGCCTTTGGTTACGCCCTCCACCTTCTCCAGATAACGTTCAAGATGGGCAACCGCTTTCTTCATCACCTCAGCTGACTGCAGAACGAATGGCAGGATCAATTCACCCGCACCGAACTTATCGCCGACTTC
>JBLNAU010000070.1:0-3615 GCA_050259515.1 Syntrophothermus sp. | reverse complement strand
CCCTCTCGAACATAAAGAGACAAAACCGTGCTATTTGAATCTGAGATCTGGCAAATCACGATCCTTTCGCTTCAAGTCTCCATTCTGGCGACGGTCATCAGCCTGTTGATCGGCCTGCCGTTGGGCACCTGGCTTGCTCTGGGAAATTTTAGCGGCCGCTCCTTCCTTTTGAGCGTGGTCAATACGGGAATGGCATTACCGCCGGTTGTGGTGGGCCTGGTCGTTGCCATGACGCTGTGGCGCAGTGGTCCGCTCGGCGATATGAGATTGATCTATACCCCGGCCGCCATTGTCATCGCTCAAACGATCATTGCGGCACCCGTGGTAACCGGACTGACTGCCGCGTCCCTGGCCGCGCTCGATCCACGTCTTGAGCAGCAGCTGTTGGGCCTCGGCGCTTCGCGTATCCAGACGGTATGGTACCTGTGGCGGGAGGCGCGTCTGCCCCTGCTGGCTGCGCTCATGGCCGGCTTTGGCTCGGTCATCTCGGAGGTCGGCGCCTCGATGATGGTGGGCGGCAACATTCGAGGCCAGACGCGCGTGCTCACGACTGCCATTGTCATGGAGACCGGCAAGGGCGAATTCAGACAGGCGCTTGCTCTCTCTGCGTTATTGCTTGTTATCACCTATTTGATCAATCTGGCACTTACCTGGATCCAACAGCAGTGGCGCAAGGGAGATCGATCATCGATGCCCGGGAAGTGGCGATGATCCAGGTCCGGGATGTGTTGATTCGCCGTAACGGTTGGAACATGCTCCAGGTCGATTCTCTGGACATTCAGCGCGGTGAAACGCTGGCTGTTGTAGGTCCCAACGGCGCGGGAAAAAGCACCCTGCTGCTGGCGCTTGCCCGCCTGCTCCAACCTTCACGCGGTGATATTTTGTACGCTGGCGAATCCCTCGAGGATCTGGATGAGCTCGAATATCGCCGGAGGATCTCGATTGTCTTTCAAGCTCCCCTGTTGATGGATATGACCGTGGAACAGAATATCGCCCTGGGCTTGAAGTTTCGCGGCACACCGAAGAATGAAGTGCAGACGCGCGTGGGGGAGTGGATGAGACAACTTGGAGTGGAATCGCTTGCGAAACGGCGTGCCAGTCGGTTATCCGGGGGAGAGGCGCAGCGGGTCAGCCTGGCGAGAGCTTTTGTGCTGGAGCCGGAGCTTTTGCTGCTCGATGAGCCGTTCTCGGCTCTCGACCCGCCAACACGGTCCAGGCTGATCCAGGATTTATATCATTTGCTGGAAAAGGAGCACCGCACGGCGGTCTTTGTCACCCACAATATGAACGAGGCCGCCAAACTCGGCCACCGCATCGCCGTCATAACTGGAGGTGTGCTGCGCCAGGTGGGGACGCTGGAGGAGATTAAAACCGATCCGGCCGATGAAGCTGTTGCCGCTTTCCTGCACGAGTTGCCCCAATGATATAATTCCCGAAATTTGCGGAGGGATTATGCTAAATATTGAGATCGTATACTGCGCAGTCTGACACTACACAGGCCGGGCCGTGAGCCTGGCAGAAGAACTGCTTAAGAATTACGAACATCTGATTGAAGGGATCAAACTCGTCCCGTCGGATGGCGGGCGGTTTGAAGTGACTGTCAATGGACAGTTGTTGTACTCAAAACTGGCCACCCACCGCCACGCCGAGCCGGGAGAAATCCTCAGGTTGGTGCGGAAGATGGCTGGAGAGTAATAATTACTCTTTCACACCTGTACTTGCATGCAGGGGCAAGTGTTGCGAGGAGGACTTCGTTCCGGCGCAGCAATTCAGTGAGCAACGAGGCTTATAAATGGCAAAAAAAGGACGTGTATTTTCAGGAGCGCGACCGACCGGTCGCCAGCACCTGGGGAACTACCTGGGGGCCATCAAGAATTATGTGACGCTGCAGGATGACTACGACTGCGTGTACTGCATCGTGGACGTCCACGCGCTGACCACGGTCGACACGACCCAGGAATTGCGCCAGAACACGGCTGAAATGGCGCTTGACTGGCTGGCCGCCGGGATCCGGCCGGAGGAGACCATCGTGTTCGTGCAGTCCCATGTCCCGGAAGTGATGGAGCTGCATACCTATCTATCCATGATTACGGCGCTGGGCAAGCTGACCGATCTCCCGACCTTCAAGGAAAAAGTACGCCAGCAGCCGGAGAACGTGAACTATGGTTTGCTGGGATATCCGGTATTGATGACGGCGGACATCGTTCTGTACAAAGCGGATATCGTCCCGGTGGGAATCGACCAGGCTCCGCATCTGGAGTTTGCGCGTGAGATTGTGCGCTCCTTCAATTATCGTTACAACTGTAATGTGCTGGTCGAGCCGCAGGCCAAGCACACCGAAATCCCCAAAGTGATCGGTATCGACGGCCGTGAAAAGATGAGCAAGAGCCTGAACAACCATATCGAGCTGGCCTCCACACCCGAGGAGACGACCGCCCGGGTGCGCGAAATGGTCACCGATCCCGCCCGGATGAGGCGCACCGACCCGGGCAACCCGGATGTGTGCAACGTCTACACCATGCACAAGATCTTCTCCCCACAGGAAGATGTGGACATGGTCAACGTGGAATGCCGCCGTGCCGGTATTGGTTGCGTGGATTGCAAAAAGCTTCTTGCCAAAAATATGAACGCCCACCTCGATCCCTTCCGTGCCCGGAGAGCGGAATTGGCCTCCAGGCCCGGCTATGTCAAGGAAGTGCTTGATGACGGGGCCAGCCGCGCCCGTGTGATTGCGCAGCAAACCATGCAGGAAGTCAGGGAAGCGATTCAATTGCCATAGACCTTATCCATGCAGCAGGCTTTGAATTTCCCCTGGATTGGAAAATTTTATATGTACCGGCCTCTCCAGTTGAAAATCCTGTTTCTTGTTTTTGTGTTTTTTATAGTCTCCTGTGGCCCGGCAACCCCTCAGACGTCCACACCCGTTTCGGAGAAGGAACTGAACGCTGCCATTGAGGATGCCCGGGGATCGCTCGATACGATCCTGCGAGCCATGCTGGCACCGAAACAATCCTATGACTTTCTTGGGATCAAAGTCCGTTTCAGCACACAGGACGGCGGTTATGACGATAACTGGGTCGAGCCCCTGGATTATTACGACGGCAGGTTTACCATCCGCATGATGGATGGGCTGAATTACAACACGAACCTGCATACCGACCAGGTGCTGGAGGTATCCCGGAAAAAGGTCATCGACTGGATGATCGTCGAAAAGGACGGGACCCTGCTCGGTGGCTATACCATCAAGCTCGCCTATGAACACATGAGCCCGGCTGAGAAAAAGGAATTCCTGCGGGTCACCGGGTACAAGCTCAAATAGTGGAAAGCTCTATGCGCGCATTACTGCAGCGAGTATCGAAGGCAAGTGTCACAGTTGATGGACAGACCATTTCCTCGATTGGAAACGGTCTGTTGATTTTATTGGGGGTGGGCCACGGGGATGGCGAGGAACAAGCAAAATTCCTGGCTGAAAAGATCGCCACACTGCGCGTCTTCGAAGATGATCAGGGCAAGACCAATCTGTCAGTCCTGGATGTTGGAGGGGAAGCCATTGTTGTTTCGCAGTTCACGCTGTACGCCGATACGCGCAAGGGACGGCGTCCCTCCTTTACCGAC
>JBLNAU010000069.1:0-17788 GCA_050259515.1 Syntrophothermus sp. | reverse complement strand
GAACAAGACCGGAAGCACGTGCAGTAGGGCCCAGGAGTCCAAACCCTTCGGCTTCTTCAAAGGTGATGGTTCCTACATTCCGGGTACGGTTCAGGAGCATGACATCGGTGGTCACGACTTCCAGGTAATGGTGGATGCGGATCTCAAGAAAGTTAAGTCCATCCTTGATGGCTTTCACCATTTCGGAGGTGATATCGCACTTCACGCCGCCGAGCACATTCGCCGAATAATTGACGCGGTTACCGGTCACCTGCTCAAGCAGGTTCATCACGGTTTCCCGGTCCCGCCATGAATACATGAACAAGGTATCAAAACCGGCTTCATGGGCCGTCACTCCCAGCCAGAGCAGATGACTGTGAATGCGTTCCAAGCCAGCCACCAGTTCACGGATGGCCTGGGCCCGGGCTGAGACTTCCACCTTGGCCAGCTTTTCAACCCCTAGGCTGTATGCCATTGCATGCGTATGGGAACAGATGCCACATATGCGCTCAAAGAGGTACAGGTTCTGTATCCAGTTTCGGCTTTCAGCGGCCTTCTCAATCCCGCGGTGTGCATACCCCAGCCGCATGCGCGCCGCTGTTACGACCTCCCCATCCACGGTGAACTCGAAGTGCCCCGGCTCCTTCAACGCCGGATGCTGGGGTCCGATGGGAACAACGAATGTATTCCCACCCACAACGCCTTGCTCCGGCAGTTCATCCGCATGGCGGCCTTCGACAGGTTTGGCCTGGTCGATCGTGAAATCCTTGCGAAGCGGGTAAACATCATCAGGCCAGTCATCCGGAATAAACAGACGCTCGCTGGTCTTTGCGCCGCTAATATGAAAGCCAAGCATTTCATGCAGCTCGCGCTCGAAGAACGTGGCCGGTGGAATGATATCTTCGATGGTTGGCAGGGCAGCATCCTCGCCGCGCGGCTGGCGGACACGCAGGGTGGTGATCGCGGGTCCGTGGCAAAAGTGGTAGAGCGCCTCGATCTGTCCAGAGTCCGCGCCCAGGTCCATGCCTGTGATCGCCGAGAGATAGCCCCAGTGAGCGTTGTGCAGTGCATTTACCGCCGGGCGCAGATCATCGACCGCGACCACAACATCCAGGCGATTGGGTTCGGGATGGATGGCTTCCTTGTTCCAATCGACAAGAAGGGCCTTCGCAGCTTGCAGGTTCTGTTCGGCGTTTATCATGCAACCGCCTCCTCGGTAATTTCCGGAGTCTGCGACGGAGGCGGGTTGCCGCTCTTCAGATGGGTCAGCAGCTGGATGATCCCATCCACGATGGCCTCGGGGCGCGGCGGACAGCCGGGGATGAATACATCCACGGGGATCACCTCGTCCACCGCTCCGCCCACGTTGTAGCAGCCGGCGAAGACTCCGCCCGAAATGCTGCAGGAGCCAACCGAAATGACGAACTTGGGCTCGGGCATTTGCTCATAGGTCCGGAGCAGACGTTCACGCGCCTGCCGGGTGACCGGTCCGGTCACGATCAGGACATCCGCGTGGCGGGGGCTGCCCTCCAGCTTGATGCCGAAGCGTTCCACGTCATAGCGCGGGGTCAGGGTGGCAAGGATCTCAATATCGCAGCCGTTACACGAGCCACTGTTAAAATGCACCGCCCAAATGGAATTGAGGCGTGCCCAGGCGCGTACCTGTTTTGCGACCCTCACCCACAATTGATCATTGTTAATATTCATAGTCCACCATTCTCATCCCAGGATCAACGCGACCAATGCCAGGGTCAAACCCAGCAGGTAGATACCCGCCACCGGCGCCAGATCGCTGCTGCCCACCATCAATACACCCAGATGGAGGACGGCAAAGAACAGCGCCACTACAAAGAACTGGCGATAGCCCGGCGCGGCCGGAACCGGATCGTTCTCTTCGCCGCTGGCATAGGTCGCGGTCTTGAACTCGGATTTCCCTCCCCGGGCAGAAAAGATACGACCCAGGCCGGAAAAAAGCGAAGCGACGGCACAATAAATCAGAAAGGCAACCAGGGGAGACAGTAAAATATTTTCCATATTAGTATCCAAACATCGTCATTAACTGCTGGCTGGCCGGAACCGTCAGCCAGTTCATCAGCCCCGGGAAGAAACCGAGCAGGATGACCAGCCCGATCATCACAATGAGGGGCAGTGCAATCGTCCAGGTAAGCGGTTTTCCGGCGAGCACCTGTGGGGAGGGTTCCCTGCGATACATCTGGTTGACCAGCGGAGCATAATATCCGAGTGAGAGTACGCTGTTAAGCGCCATGAAGATCATCAGGGCGATGATCCATCCGTTTTGCGTCTCAAACCCGGACACGAAGATCTGCCACTTGGACATGAACCCGGCCAGAGGCGGCATGCCACCCAGGGCCAGCACTGCAATACTTAATGCCAGGGCTGCCAGGGGATATTTCTGTGCGGCCCCTGAAAGATCCTTGATTTTCAGGGAAGCGTGCGAGTTATTCTTCAAGAACATTCCGTACATCAAGGCACCCACTGACAGGAAGGCGAGGCCCTTCATCAGCATGTGATTGAACAGATGGAAGAAGGCTCCCTGGGCGCCCATGGCAACGCCTGAATACAGTGCAATGCCCAGACCCACAAGCATATAGCCCATGTGACTCAAACTGGAATAGGCCAGCATCCGCTTGACCGCGGTTTGTCGCAAAGCCAGGAGATTGCCATAGAGAATGTTCACCGCTCCAAAAACCATCAACAGGATTCCCCAGGAAAGGGTCATGCCCGTCAAAACAGACAGGGAGCGCAGCATGGCGATCAGGCCAATCTCAATGACGACTCCTGAAAGCATGGCGCTGATCCCACTGGGCGCCTGAGAATGCGCATCGGGCAGCCAGGTGTGCAGAGGCACAAGTGCCACCTTGACCCCAAAGCCGATCATGAACAAGGCTCCCGCACCCAGCAGAGCCATACGGTTCACACTGGGGCCGGTCACCGAGCCCGCGATCTCGGCCATTCCCAGCGTCCCGGCCTGGGCCAGTACAATCGCGATGCCGATCAGGACCATCACAGATCCGGTTGCACTCTGCACCAGGTATTTTATGCCGGCCTCGAGTGAAGCCGGTTGTTCACGATAGAAGGCAACCAACAGATAGGAGGAGATCGCCATTCCTTCAAACCAGACCCACAGGTTGAAGAGGTCGCTGGCAGTGACAAGACCGGTCATCAATCCCATCATGGCCAGCAGCATGGCATAGTATTTCTCCTCCCCCACTTCCTCCATCATGTAGGAGCCCGAAAACAAGATGACAAGCGTACCAAGCAGGAGGATCGTGCCTGCCATCAGTAGGCTGATCCCGTCCACACGCAGCCAGATGGTTTCAATATTGAATACGCGGGTCCCAAACAGCAGGAAATCCCTTGCCGATATCACAAAGGAGATCCAAGAGATCAGCACCGCCAGGACCGCCACGACCCGCACCAAATAGGAGCGACGATGCAAGGTCACATCGTGGCTTCCCAGCCTGCCGGCCAGATAAACCAGCGGAGAGGAAATCAAGGGGATGGCGATCAGTCCGGAAAAATCCATTGTATTCATTTAACACCGAGCCATAAAATGACAAGCACCACCAGCAGACCGCTGAAGATACCGAGAATGTTCCAGTTCAATTGACCTGTCTGTGTGGCTCGCAGCCGTTCTGCAAAACGGATCACTCCCAGGACGATCCATCGATTGAGAGAGTCAAACCCAAAGGAGGTTTCCACCAGGGGAGCCAGCCAGCCGCCTCCAAAGAGACGGAAACCGCGTGCACGTACATAGGAGATGCCAAGACCGATGGCGACCACCATCAGGGTGAACCAGGTTGCAGGAGCCGATAGAACATTGATGACCAGTTCCACTGTTGATTCATGTTCGACTTCATGGAACGGCAGCGTCGTGGAGAGGGCCTCACTCAACGGGCCAAAGAACAGCCAGGTGATAAAGGTTCCCACTGCCAGAACGCCCAGCGAGAATTTCATTGCCGGCCCAGCCGGATGGTAGTGCAAAAAGTCGCGTTCCTCCCCATAGAACACCAGCCAGACCACGCGGAAAGTATAGAATGCCGTCAGGCCCGCACCGGCTATCATCAGTAGATGGACCCAGAGCGGCGCCGCCGCCAGGCTGACTTCCAGGATCAGTTCCTTGCTCCAGAATCCGTTCAGAATTGGGATCCCTGCCAAAGCCAACGCGCCGATGATGAACACATTGCGGACAAAGGGCATTTTTCCGCCCAGTCCACCCATGCGCCGCAGGTCGCGGGTGCCGACGCTATGAATGACCGAGCCGGCAGCCAGGAACAATAGAGCTTTGAAGAATGCGTGATTCAGCAGATGGTACTGGCTGGCCAGCACACTGCCCGCCCCGATGGCATAGACCATGTAGCCAAGCTGGCTCACAGTGGAATAGGCCAGCACACGCTTGAGGTCGGTTGCAATCAGTGCTGAAAGAGATGCAATGAGAGCAGAGACCAGCCCCACCATCAGCACGGAAGTCCTCCACCCGGGCACAGAGGCGAACGCGGGATAGAAACGTGCCAGCAGGTAAATGCCCGCATTGACCATGGTTGCAGCGTGGATCAGTGCGCTGACCGGTGTGGGTGCCTCCATTGCATCAGGGAGCCAGGTATGGAATGGGAACTGTGCGGATTTGGCAGCCGCGGCGATCAAAAAGCTGAACGCAATGAATGCCAGGGAAGCAGCAGGAAGCGTGGCTGACTTCGCCAAAAGATCCGAGATCTGGAAACTGCCCAGGATGGTAAAAGCGACCAGTGTCCCGGCCAGCAGGCCTACCCCGCCGACCTGGGTGACGATCAAAGCCTTGATG
This sequence comes from Syntrophothermus sp., assembly GCA_050259515.1. Lineage (GTDB taxonomy): Bacteria > Chloroflexota > Anaerolineae > Anaerolineales > Villigracilaceae > Defluviilinea. The sequence continues at coordinate 12,987 of JBLNAU010000069.1, read as the reverse complement.
CCTCCAGCCACGGCCTTGGGGTCATCGTTGTAGAATGAGATCAAACCGTAGGAGCAAAGCGCCGTGATCTCCCAGAAGAAGAAGGTGAACAGCAAGTTGCCGCTCAACACCAAGCCGGTCATCGCACCGATGAAGAACAATACCAGGAAGTAATAGCGTCCCAGTTGTTCATCCCCGTGCATGTAGTCCATCGAAAAGATGACCGCCAGGGATCCGATCACGGCCGCGATCGCGGTCAACGAAACGGCGAGCCCATCCGGCACAAAGGTCAATTCACCGAACGCGGTTCCCAGGGGGATGCGGATCACGGGATCCGGGCTGGCAGACCTCAGCAACAGGATGGATGTCATTGCAGCCAGAACGCTGAAGGCAATCGCCAGGGTGTGCTGAAGTTTTGGGTGACTGTTTTTCGCCAGCCAGACGGCCAGCGCGCCTACCCATGGGAGAAGAATGACAAGAGCAACCAGTATTCCTGCCATCTCAGCCTCGCAGTGATGCAATCTCTTGCACGTCGAGCGAGCCGCACCGGCGTCGCACCTGGACTGCAAGAGCCAGTCCGATCACAGCCACGATGGTATCTGCCACAATGACCGTTGCCGCCGTGGATTGTCCAAGGCCAGTATTGCCGCTGATCTTTCCGCCCAGCACCAGCGCGAGGATGGCCCCTTTGATCAGGATCTGCAACACCATCACCACTTTGATCAGGTTGCGTGTGATCAGCAAACCGTAGAATCCAACACCCAGTAATGCGACAATGCCCAGAAGAACAACATTTAACGGAGTCAATATCATGGCTGCATCTCCTCAAATTTTCCAGGTGCTTTCTCAGACAGCAGCCCCAACACCCCCATCACTCCGGAAAATATCAATGCAATCTGAATCCACACATCGAGTACGCGACTTTGCCAGAGGGAAACTGCAAGGGAAAGCGATCCGCTTCCATAATAGGCTGGTATGGCCGGATAAATCATCCAACCCAGAAGAACTGCAATCAACCCCACGAGCCCAAATGCCAGGGGTTTGGGTAATACGGACGGCAGATCCAATGCATCATCGCCAACGACGCTGACCGCATAAACGAGCAGCACGGTCACCAGCCCGGCACCTACTGACAATTCCATCACCGCCACCTGCACCGCTCCCAGCATATAAATTACACAGGAAACAAGCGCACTGATGCATGCCAGATAAATTGTTGCCGACAGGATCCGATTGGATACAATCGCCCGATACGCAAAAAAGATCGCCCCCGCGAGAAACAAACCGTATGAAATGCTTTCCATTTTTTAAGGGTCTCTCCAGGAATGTGTGGAACCTCTTTCGGCTCCAATCCACTCCACCTCCACTTGTAATGCTCGCCTCGATTGTGAAATATACCACAAAGCTTGCCGTTTTCACGCTGATGGAAAAATAATGTTACTTATCTCATATTAAAAAGAGGTACTTACGTCCTCATTTGCGGAGCAGGTTACACGAGTTCCCCCAATGCCGGGTTGCCTGTATAATAAACCTACTTCAATGGACACTTCAGAGTCATCCCCACAGCCCAACGAACCGTCGGAGGAATTTGTCTCGGCACGCGCCCGCAGACGCCGTGCGCAGCGCCGGGCTTATTTCCCAACAGATGAGGCCGGTCGTGCCGAGCTATTCGCCCACCTGGCCCGGCGTGCATATCCCTCCTATGAGCTGTTTGTTTTTTCAGTCATCAGTGGAGTGATCCTGGGCCTGGGATATTTCCTTGACTCACAGGCTGTGCTGATTTTCGGCATCCTGGTTGCGCCCCTGATGACTTCCTGGATCGGGATCTCACTCGCCACGATTGCGGGCTCGATTCGCTTCTTTTTTCAAACACTGATCGCGGTTCTCATCAGCTCGCTCCTTGTCTTCCTGAGCGGATGGCTGGCAGGGTTTGCTTCGCGCGCCGCGCCTCCCCGGGTTTTCAATGAAGCCTTTCTTCACAGCCGCCTGTGGTGGCCGGATATCATCATCGTCGCCATTGGCGCTGTTATTCTGACGATCTCTTTTGTCCGCTCCGAACAGCGTCCCTATCTGCCCAGCGCGCTGCTCACTTATGGACTCTTTCTCCCATTATCCGCAGCCGGTTTCGGACTGGGGAGCGGCGTGGGTATCCATCAAATCTGGCCGCAGGCACTCTATGTCTTCATCGTCCATTTTTCCTGGGCAACCCTGTTCTGCCTGTTCTCGCTCTTCTTCCTTCGGTACTATCCAACATCTGCCGGCGGCCTGATCTTTACCGGATTGGTTCTTGTTCTTTTGATCGGCGTGCTTGTCTCACTGGCCGGTCCAGAAGGCTGGAGCTTGGAAAAGATCGGTCTCGCTACAGCGCTTCCACCCACCGCCGTGGCGGCCGTTCCATCACCGATCGCCACACCTACAGCCCATCCTCCACCCACAGAGCGGGCAACTGCGCTGATCAGCCCGGCCACATTATTTTCCTCCCAGACCCCGGAGCGTGCGACCCAAACGGCCCAACCAACACAGCCTGCCACTGAAACATCCACCGCCACTGTGACCGCTGAGCCTACGCCCATTGTCGCAATCATCCGGGCCGCGGAGGGAGGCGGAGCTTTCATTCGTGAAAAACCAGGCGGGCTCGTATTGAAAACACTTGGCAACGGGGCAACCGTTACAATCATCCCCAACGATTACCAGGAAGTTAACAAAGTCATCTGGGTACACGTCTTCACCACTGTGAACGACCAGCGCGTGGAAGGCTGGATGCTTCAGACGCTTCTGCAGACCGCCACACCAATCGCGAACTGGCAGCCATCCTCCACGCCCGCACCCAGTCAGACACCTTAAAATCCAACTCCATAAAGGAAAGCATTATGCCCATACATTTTGGAACAGACGGCTGGAGAGCCGTCATCTCAGACACGTTTACCTTCGACAACCTGCGCATCCTGTCACAGGCCATTGCCGATGCTGTCAGCTCGGAGCACTGGGACAAATCCGGGAACGGTGGACCGACTCCTGACCCCAAGAAGTTCATTGTCGGGTTCGATACCCGATTTCTTTCCGATCGCTATGCTGCAGAAGTCGCGCGGGTCCTGGCCGGAAACGGTTTTACCGTCCTGCTGGCCAACTCCGATGCGCCGACGCCGGCCATTTCCTATGCCGTGAAGCACCACTGCGCCATTGCAGGGATCATGATCACAGCCTCCCACAATGCACCCCGTTACAACGGTGTCAAGCTCAAGGGCGCGTTCGGTGGATCCGCTCTGCCCGAGCAATGCCGCCGCGTGGAGATCTATATCACCGACAACGAACGGCAGGCGCGCGGCCCGAACCTGAAGTACTATATCAAGGCGCGTGAGGCGGGCTTGATCCAGAAGTTCAATCCACTGCCTGCCTACTTCGACCATCTGCGGACCCTGATCAACACCGACGTGATCTCGGAAAATCCCCAGCGTTTTGTGGTGGATGCGATGTACGGTTCGGGCCGCGGCGTGATCAAATCCTTCCTGCAGGGGACGGGTTGTGAGGTGGCCGAGATCCGCGGCGAGATGAATCCGGGCTTTGGCAGTGTACATCCCGAGCCGATTGCCAAATATCTCGGTGCGCTGGCGTCCGCGGTCAGCTCCGGGATGGGCAACTTCGGTGTCGTAACCGATGGCGATGCGGACCGCATCGGCGCCATGGACGAGCGCGGCACCTTCGTGGACCCTCATAAGATCATGGCGCTCTCATTGAAATATCTGGTGGAAAAACGCGGCTGGCATGGCGCAGTGGTACGGACCGTGTCCACCACCCGCATGATCGACCGGCTGGCCAAGCGTTATGGACTCAAGCTGTACGAGACCCCGGTTGGGTTCAACCATATCGCCGACTACATGATGAGCGAGGATGTGTTGATCGGCGGCGAGGAGTCGGGCGGCATTTCCTTCAAGGGACATATCCCGGAAGGCGACGGTCCGATCATGGGCATGCTGCTGGTGGAGATGATCGCCGCATCTGGCAAAACCCTCAACCAGCTTGTGAATGACCTGCTCAAGGACGTAGGTCCCGCCTATTACGAGCGGACCGACCTGCGCCTGAGCCGCCCGGTGGCCAAGGCCGAGATGACCGAATTCCTCACCAAGCAGGCCCCGGCTGAGATCGGAACCGAAAAGGTGGCTGAGGTCAGCCAGCGGGATGGTATTAAATACATCATGTCCGACGATTCCTGGCTGCTCATCCGCCCCTCGGGGACAGAGCCTGTGTTGCGGGTGTATGCCGAGGGCCGCTCACAGGAAATGGTGCAGGCGCTGCTGGAATACGGAGAACATGTGGCAGAAAGCGTCGTTTAATTCTTTGAGATCATTGTTCGTTCCCTGACCCATCCAATATTCCGTCATGGCTTCATGCAGAAACAATGCAGTTGCGATGGCGGATTATTTTTTTCAAGGAGTCCCTGTGGCTGAAGAGCTGGTCATCTTCGACATCGACGGCACTCTCGCCGATATTTCCGAACGCGTTCATCATATTCGGAGAAAGCCCAAGAACTGGAATGCCTTTAATGCCGGCATGGCCCAGGATAAAGCCATTCATTCCATGATCCGCCTGTGCAACATCCTATATGCAGCCGGGCTGCGGATCATCTTATGCTCAGGCCGCAATGAAAGGAATCGTCCTGAGACGGTGGAGTGGCTGGCAAAAAATGAGGTCCATTACCATGAGCTTTTGCTCAGGAAGGATGAGGATTATCGCTCGGATGCAGTTGTCAAGCGCGAGATCCTTCGGGGATTGGACCGAGGCAAAATATTATTCGTGGTGGAGGATCGCAGCCGGGTGGTAGAAATGTGGCGCTCGGAAGGTCTCGTTTGTTTGCAGTGTGCACCCGGGGAGTTCTAAAGAAAAAAGCCCCTGCATCTCATCATTCGCAGGGGCTCTCACTTTTACCTATTCATGCTAATTTGAAGGGGAAGATCTCAATCTTCTTACCAGGAAGATCACGACAACCAGAGCAACAGCCAGCATCAAGAGACCAGGTGCGCCGATATCATCCGCAAAACCGGTATTCGGCAGGGCCGTGGAGGTTGCAATGACGGTCTGGGTGGAGATGGCCAGCTGAGTAAAGCCTGCGGCGATCGTGGCGGTGGCAGGATTCTGGGTGGCGACGGCCATCTGGGTAAGGCCTGCACGGATCGTGGCCGCGGCAGCAGGATCCTGTGTGGAGTTGGCCAGCTGGGTAAAGCCTGCTGCAACCGTGGCAGCCATAGCAGGATTCTGCGTTGAAGAGGAGCCAGCAGGCGTGGACGTTGCCTCAGCAATCACAGGCGTGCTCGTGGGAGGAACTGTGTTCGTTGGTGCTGCGGTCTGGGTGAGTGCCTGGGCGGCAGCCTGCTGTTGGTAACTCTGGGTCAATCCCACCTGGATGGTTGCCTGCTGGTTCGTTGCCAGGACATAGGCAGTGGCGTCCTGTTGCTGGGTGGAATTTCTCGAGAAGAAGTAATATCCGCCACCGCACAGAAGGGCCAGCAGGACCAGCCCGCCGAGTACACTGGCTGCGATCAGGAACGTTCGATTACTGCCTTCATCTTCCTCGGGTGGAGTATCATCGTCAAAGGTCGGTTCTTCATCGTACGTCGACATGGTGCACTCTCCTCACAGGTCTATGTATGGAATCAATTATCCCACAACTTCAAGGTTAACCAAAGGCACAAGCACGCTCTCACCGTTCTCAAGCCTGATCTCCGCAGCGGGTGCGCGCAGTCCGCTGGGCAGCAGACTGAGTCCTGCGGGCAGATTCGAGATGGTTCCGATCATGCCAGCATTGGGTGGACGCCGCATCCGCACCTGACGGCCCACATCAAACATCTCGTACTGATTGGGTACATCGGGTTCATTCGAAATGGGCAGAGGAATAATCACCTCGGGTCGTGTTCCGGTATAGCGGTCATAGTGATCCGCATTCACCGTCGTCTCGCGTTTGTTATTGGTGGTTAAGAGCTTGAATGCAGCCGAGTTCATCGGCAGTGCACCAAACCCTTCGGTCACCAGGATGGGATACCGCAGTTTATAGGCAGTTTCGATGAGGGAGGAGGGCATGCTGGAAAGGATCAGGCCGCGCACAGGCAGATCTGCCGCCGCCTTGAGAGTGTCCAGATCCCGCACCTGGCCTCCCAGAATGACAGAGCCGCGCAGGCTCACATCCAGACGGTCCGCCACAAGCACATCGTCCGGTTTTTCAAGCAGGCTGACCATCAGTCCATTGTCAATACGGCCATTGCCCCAGACGCCCTGGATCAGGGCGCCTGCCGTTCGAATGACCACTCCCCGATCGGGGATGATCTGGGTGACGATGCCAGGCAGCCCGGCTCGCAGCTCGATACGGGCATCGCTGACTTCCATCAGGACCTGTCCGCTGCCGACGACCATGACGCGCCCGGCCCGTGGCGTCTTGATCGTATTCGGGAACAACCCGGGCTTTTCGGCAATAACTGAGTCCTTTGCAAGACTGTCCCCTTGAAAGACCTTGATCAGCTTGTCCGCTGCGCCGGGTGAGATGCCATAGGTGCGGGCGATGTCGATCAGAAGATGCTCACGCGCAAAAGTGGTTTCGGCAACCACGTCGGTCGGGTTGACTCGCTGGTTGACGTGCATATTGACTTTTCCGGAAACTGGGAGCACGCGCTCGCGCACGATGGTGGTCAGAGGCAGGACATGAAGAACAGGAGCCAGCATTCTAGCCTCCCACCGCGTACGACCAGCGTTTCATCAGCTCACGTCTCCGAACCGGATCGTTCGGCAGCTGCAACGGGCGACCGCGGGCGTCGATGACAACCCCCAGAGCCCCACCCGTCACCTGGACGGTGCCTGCCCTGCCGGGACCCAGGCCGGCATCCGCCCGATGAAGCGGCTGCAAGCTCAAGCGGGCTGACTGTCCGCTGGGCAACGGCAGGAGCTCCAGGCCGCCGAACTTCACCTCTGCCCGCGCTTCGGTGCCGTCCGCATACGTCAGTTTTGCTCGCAGCACCGGGTCACCGTAGCTGGCAGCAGCGATGATGGAAATCACCGTTCCCAGGCCGATGAAGGCGCCCGATTCGATCACCTGAACAGGCAGATAATTATTTCGCGAGGCAGCAGCACCCAGCAATGGCAGCAGGTTATTCTGATCGAGCAGCAAAGGCTGAATGCCCGCCGGCTGGATCGCATCCAGCATCAGCAACAGGCTCTGCCCGAGGGAGGTTCCATCGCTGATGGGACCGCCTCCCCCGATGATCAGATCAAACGGCGGCATCAGATCCACATTCGAAGAGCGGACACCAGCCGGGAAGTTTTTCCGGGCCAGTCGCACGGAGAGATATAAGACCTGCCGCGCAATGGCCTGTGCAATGGCCTGCTCTTCCCGCGTCGCCGGAATTGCAGATGGATAAATTGATTTCTGAAACAGATACTCGTGCACGGTGCTGGAGGAAATATCAAGCTGCAGCCAGCGCATGATCTCCTCAAGAGAAGTGTGTTGCAGAATCCCCGCCAGGTTTTCACCCAGGCCAAACTGCGGGTACACGCCAAGCATGAGATCGCCGTTGAACCCGGCTGCGATCGAGGTCGCCGAAGCGCCTACATTGACACCCAGCAGCCCGCGAGTGGATTGATACATCCTGCTCAGAAAACCGATCATGCGCCCATGGGCATATGCGGTCGGCAGTAGGTTGCCTCCGGTCCATAGATTCAACTCGTCCACGCCCTTGATCTGCCGCTCGCGTAATTTCATCACCAGGCAAGCCAGGTCATAGGTGGCAGGGACAAGATCCTCCACTTCCAGTGTGGGGCGCACATTATGACCGATCTGCAGCTTGCCCGCATGACTGCCCAGCAAATCCTTCACCTCCTCGGCAAGGTTTTGATTGCCTGCATACAGGACCATGGGACGTTTTTCTTCCGGCATCAGGTAACAGGCCAGCCCAACCGTCTCCAGCATCTTTTGCATGGAACGGGAAGCCCCGCCGTCCGTTCCGCCGGCCAAAAGGATCAGGTCCGGGCGGGAGCGGACAATACTGTCCATTTGACGATCCGGTTTGCGGCTGTCAGAAAGATCGAGGGTTTCCACAACCCGGCTGTAGGTGGTTTCTGCCAGGCGGCGTGCACTGTGCAGGGAAACATCCGGCAGCAGACCCACCACCACTGTCTTCACCGCGGGTCCCACGGAGACGGTCGCGACGACCGCATCCACCCCGGAGCCATCCGGCTGGGAGGGGGCGATCAGGTTGTTATCCTGCGCACCGAGAAGTGCCGCGCCCGTGATGTTCTGCAGATGAGTGATCGCTTCCCGGATCCCGAGGCCGATATCCTTGAACGGGGCCTCGGCTGTCGAGGGAGCCTGTGCGGAGGCGACGAAACGGTACTGTCCTTCGACCACATCGAACAGGACGGCGCGTGTCATGGTCGCACCGGCATCAATGGCTAATATGGATTCGTTTTGAACAAGCGATGCAGGCATAAGCTATATACCAATGAGCTGTCTGGTGAAAAGGATGAGTGAACTTAATCGCTCGATCATGGCAGTCAATGCCGCGATATAAACTCCCGCAAAAAGCACACCCAGTGTAATGGAAACAAAAACCCGGCCAGCCTTCGAAAGGACATTCAGAAAAGAACTTTGCTCGGCCATCCCATCCGCGGCTCGTCCCACGGTGTAATGAAAGGCGGCCAGGGTAAGGACCGTTCCCAGGAACATAATGGCCGCTTCAAAAAGCCTGACGAGCGCATCCGGTCCCGTGACGGAGCCAAGATCGAATTCGCTCATTGCAGCCGTAGCCTGGGGGATAAGAGTACCGATCAGCGCCCCGCCGATTGCGGTTGCTGCGCCGGCTCCGACAAGGATCGCCATCGAAAAACTCCCCAGCCAGGAAATGCGTGGGGAAAGTTTCGCTAGCAGGGAAAGCACCAGGACGAGGGGAATGATCATCAGGACCAGTTGATTCATATCGGTCAACTGGGAAAATAGTTTTGGCCAGAGGATGTAATGCCAGGCCGCAACTGCAGCATAGCCCGAGGAAGCGCCGATGAATAAATAGATGGCGAACCGGAATAATGGATTGTCGCCGATGAGGTAGCTAAACACAAGCAGTGTAAGAATAAGGCCGATGAAACCGGAGATAACTTCAATGGACATAGGCTTATTCCTTTGCCGCCTGAGGCTGGCGTTCGCGAGTTCCGCTGTAGAGACTCCATAGGCTGCCAATCACGATCAGGGCCACTGCCATCATCATGCCAGCGCCGAACGCGTCCCAGTAGGAGCGGGCCGTACCGGGCCGGCTCCCATTCAGGAATTCGTATCGAGCCGCAACCGGAAGACCGCTGATCAGGCCGGTGATTTGACCCGAACCAAAATAGGGCTGGAGCATGGGGCCCGTCTGCGCGCTGGAGATCGCAATCAGTGGCTGACCCGCCAGAGCCGGATCCGACTGTTTCATCGTATACAACTGTTCCACCCAGGTGCGTGCTGATTCAGCATGATCGGTCAGCAGGAGAATGGCCGCATATTCCGAAAATCCCAGGACCGGCGAGGCAGGCACGGCAGACTGTGGGGACTGGATGAAAGCGAGCACACCGGCTTCACCCCCGGGAAGGTATCCCAGATTGGTGTAGTTCTGCCCGGCAACATATCCGGTTCCATCAGGCCGGGTGAGATTGGTATTGGCCAGAAGGCGTTCCGCCAGTGCATTCCCACTGGGTGAGGTGGCCAGGAAGGACAGATATGGGTTATGAAGCCGAACCAGCTGATCCAACAAGGGCCCGCTCACCGCTTCCATTTCGCCTGCCAGGGCAGGCTCGTAATCCAGGATCACCAGCACCGGTGCATTATCGGCGATCCCCATCACCACATTGGGTAAATCACTTGCGGCCCGAGGCAGAACCGGTGAGACAGGCATGATTTGTGTGCCCGAAAAAATGACTGCAGCCAGGACGAACAGCATCAACCCGGCGATCACCCAACGCAAACTGCGCTGGGAGGCCATCTCCGGCGCGGCAACCACCGGACGGGGCGTGGTCTCTCGCAGGAGGATCTGTTCCAGGAGTCCGGCGCCTGCCTGCTGGTCAGCCGTTGCCTGCAAAGTGAGAGGAATGGGCTGTGGCCTGCGCATGGATCCGATGGCCGCCATCGGGATGACTCCTTTGAGACCCGCCAATGGACCTGCACGCTCTGCCGGTTGATCTTCAAGCTGCGGGCCGGCTTCAGAGATGACAGCCTCCACCGGACGCATGGCCTGCACCCAGGCGGGCAGCTCTGCCGGTGAAAGGGTCTCCCCTCCTTCGGCATGGATGCCAATGTCCTCTGCCTCTTGAACGGCTTCGGGTTTGGCATTTGCAAGCCAATCCGGCAGATCCTGCGAGAAGATCGCGTCTACATCTTCGCTAAAGAAGGGTGCCGAGCCTTCCTCCGGGGAGGGAGCGCCAGTGTCCGCGGCGGACTCTCCCGGCTGGGAGGGAACGGAGGTCTCATCGGCGGATTTCATCGCCCCGCCAAAGAGCGCGCTGAGGGCCGCAGCCCCGGCCAGGGAGGATGTCGTTTTATCATCACGCATCTGGTCAAGCGCCTGGGGCCCCAACGGCAGGGAGGGATCCTCTGCGGCACTCTTTAACCAGTCGGGGATGGATGGATCGGCTGCATCCCCAAGGGGTGCGGTATGCCGGGGCGATAAGAGGGCAGGGTCGGGAAACTCTGTCGGCTCGGCCGCCTCTCCGGGCAGATTTTGTTCGGATGCATCCGCCAGGGTTCCAGATGTTCCCTGTAGATCGCGAAGCCAGCCAAGATCTTCCCCGGTCTCCGCAGGCTGGACGGGCCGGGAGTCTTTTCCAAGGTCGTTCAACCAACCGAGGTCATCCTGAGAAGCGGGAGGCGCTGCGTTTTGAGAAGGCGCTGGAGACTCTGCAAAAGCATTGAGCCAGCTAAGATCCTCCCCGGAGGGCGTATTTTCCCCGGCAGGCTCATCGCCCGGCGGCAGCGAACCGAGATCATCGAGCCAGTTGAGATCCGGCGATGAGGGAGGCGTCGGGCCTGGTTGTGGACTCTGCGGCGTTTCGGAGAAAGCCTTCAACCAGCTCAGATCCTCCCCTGGCCCGGGAGGCTCGCTCCTCGACGGTTCTGCAGGCAGGGCACCGAGGTTGTCGAGCCAGCTCAGATCCTCCTTGCCGGAGGAACCGATGCCGCCGGGAACATTCATTGGAGCAGACCGGTCTCCCGCTTGTTTCGGTGCGGAAAGATCACCGGTCTTTTTTGATTCGGCCTCCAAATTTCGAAGCCAGCTCAGGTCTTCTCCGGGCTGGGAGGATGGTTCCCTGGGAGAAGTCTCCTCTTTGAAATCCCAACTCAGATCGATCGACCCCGGCTCAGCCTCGCCAGAAAACGGCTCGGCAGGTTGTTCGGCTGCCTTCGTAAACCACTCGGACAGTTCATCGCGTCCCGCGGCCGGTTCCGGTGAGACAGGCTGGCTGGGAGGCTCGGGTGACTGGGTCTCCCTTTTTGAGCCAGGTTCGTTGTTGAACTGTGCAAAAAAATCGCTCTCCGGCTTGGGAGAAGGAGCTTTTTTTTCAGCCGGCTTGGGACTCAGACTCGCCAGCCAATCGGGAACATCCTCTTCATCAGAATTCCCCACCTGAGAGGCGAGGCCCGCAAGAAGATCAGGCGGTTCTGCCTTCTGGATCTTTGGCATCGTCGCCGCATCGGCAGCATCCTTCTCCGCTGCATCCCTTGCCTGCTGGCGGACATCCCTGAGCCAGTCGGGCAGGACAGGCTCCAGCTCCCCCGTATTTTTCTTGATCGGTTTATCACCAATTCGAAGTGTACTTTCAGGGGTCAAAGGGGCCTGGCAGAACTGGCAAATCGTTAACGAGGACGGATTATCCCTTCCACACTTTGGACAACGGATATCAGCCATGGCTAATGCCCTCCATACGGACGGTCCACCCCGATGATGATACGCAATCCGGTCAGGAGTACGCCAAGAGTAATTCCGATCAGGAGGCCGCGTGCGCCTCCGGTGGAAAACACATTCAGGAATTGAGCCAGCACCCGATCACCAGGGACTGGACCGAACGGCGTGGGCATGAAGGCGATCAAAAAAAGCACCGCGGCGACGAGGAACAGGACGGACATCACATCCAGCCGCCGGCGCAGGAGACGGATACTTGCATAGATCAATGTCACAGCCAGGATCGCCATGAGCGAAGCTTCAACAGGCACGATCACTCCGTTCACAACCGCGCGCAGGGCTGCATCCTGCGGGCCAAAGACCAGCCCATACGCGAAGGTGATCAGCAGGGAAATGATCAGCACCCAGCTATAGACCGAGCCCTTCTGGCCCGTGCTGATCTTTTCCGCATGAACGGCTACCAGGTTATAGACCCCGATCAGCACGGTCATGGCTGCAATCAGGATCGTCCAATCTGTCAACAGCAGTCTCAATTGGAGAAGGAGCGGGATGGGATAGAAATAACCCAGCAAAACAATAATGCCCGTGGCAATCGCGAGGACGGTGGCGAAAAGGCGCATCAGAACACTCCCAGGAACTTCAACCCGGATCCAACAAGGATGGCGAGGATGACCAGCCAGCGCAGGATATCCTGCACGGTGAGACTGGCTTCATGCACCGGACCCGCGCCCACATACGCACCGGCGGCGAACAGTTCCTCTCCGATCAGTGGATCCTGGGAGGTGGCATAAAAAACAGATTGGGCAGAAATGCTGTCACTGGCCGCCACAAGCGGTGTATTTTCACGATCGGCAGCATCCGCCATCAGGGCAGACTCGGAGCCAAAATCACCAAGGAAAATATCGGTCGAGATGTTCTCATCCCGGATGATGGGAATGGTGCCGGCCGCATACGAGAAAGGGGTCAGGCCGGTCAATCGCCCGGTGCTAAAGCGGTACTGTTCCTCCGCCCCTGCCTGGCGATAACCGGACTGCAGCGTATCCTGGGATAGGATCGCCAGGGCGGCATCTCCACTGGTCACCACGGGAGGTCGATCGCTGAGCGA
>JBLNAU010000068.1:0-2587 GCA_050259515.1 Syntrophothermus sp. | reverse complement strand
CCCTGGCAATCCCTTCATGCGAACGGAAGATTCCTCCTGGATGCAGCCTTTCTGGTGGCTGCCGTATGCTGTGCGCTGTACGCGTACTTTGGGGAGGCAAAGCCCAATCTCATCTTTTATCTGATACTCGTCCTGGCTGGAATAAATTTCTTCCGGCACCGCGGCCGGACCCCCGTGATCTTCTGGATCAGCCTTGTTTCCCTCACTGCCCTGACCTGGAACATCAACGGCTGGCAGTATGTGGTGATCGGCGATGAATACAGCTTCTATAATGAAGTCCTCAATATCCTGGATCACCGCACAGCCTGGGAGTTGATCAACAACACCTTTAACGGAAATTTTGTGTACGGGACGCATCCCTATTTTTCCTCCTACATCCAGGACTTCTTCATGAAGCTGTTCGATAATCATAATTTCGGATGGCGCTTTAGCAACCCTGTCCTCGTGGCCTGTTCCCTGCCTTTCTTTTATTATTTCTTTAAGGCCCTGGTTCCCCGCCGGGTTGCGCTCATCACGGTGACCCTGCTGGGATTTTCCCATTACCTGCTCTCCTTCTCAAAGATCGGCTACAACAATTTACAGGCCTTCTTCGCCATGGGCCTGGTCCTGGCTTCCTTCACCTGGGCCTTGAAGTCCATGCGCATCCTGGCCTTCTGCTTGACGGGTCTTGCCATGGGGTTGTGCTTTTATCTGTATCCGGCCGCGCTGTATCTGATCCTTCTCCCCTTCATCGGACTAGTGATCTTTCTACCGCCCACGAACAGACCGGCCCTCACGCGCTGGAGCTGGATGATCATCTCCATGTCCCTGCTCGTTTATCCGCTGGTGGGCCAGTTCAAATATTGGGAAGCCAAGATCCCCGGGACATTTCTCTATACGGACGTCAGCAGCTCGCCCGGGATGCTGCTTCAGAACATCGGCCGGAACTTGCTGTATTCTGCGTTTTCCTATTTATACATCCCGGAACAAACCCACTACGTTGCCACCGGCTACCTGGACCTGTTGAGCAGTGTGTTTGTCATGACAGGCTTCGTTCTGCTGGTCAGAAGTGTTTTTCAACGCAACCGGTCAGCACTATTCCTGGCGGCTGGTTTCCTGGCAATGTACTTTATCGTGGGAGCCACCCACGGACGTAACTTTCCGACAGCCACACGCATGTTCCTGCTACTGCCCTGGTTTGCCCTGTTTGCCGCCCTGGGATTGGAGTGGAGCGCCAGGACGGCCGGTTCCCTGTTCAATCTCCAGGCGGTCCGGGTTGGGAATGTTCTGGTGGGTTTGATCGTCCTGGTGAACTGGTATCAAACCACCGTCATCGATGTCAGGAATATGGCCCAGTATCATACGCTGGCCCCCATGTTCATCAAGACGGTACGCGAGATCGAGGCCAATGACCAGATGCCTCCGAAGTCCTATGCCTTCGTCGCTCCTCCCGGCTGGGATACGAGCGGCATCCAGATCGTTCAGCGCGCCTATCAAGTCCCGGAATCACCAAGACAAATCCTGAACCTGCCGCTCGATCTGGATCAGATTCCCGCCGGGGCGCAGGCGCTCGTCCGGGAGCGCGATGTGGTTGTGATCGTCAAGGGGGATCTGGATCCGAATATTCTTGAGCGGGTCGATACCCAACTGCAGGGATGGGGAAAATCCATGTGCGAGATCAAAAATGGAAAAGGTACGTTACAATTCCAACTCTGGCACGCCGGCGATCTCGGCTGGCTGTGCCAGTAGAACGCACAACAAGGTGCCGCTAAAAGAGTTAAACTTGAGCTTTGGAATCTGACTTACAATCTGCATTCCAAAATTCAATTTCTCGTTAACAAGCGGCAGGTCTCATAAACAACCCTATGAAAACTGTTCTTTTCCACCGGCACGGTGGGCCGGACGTGTTGGAGTATACGGATTTTCCAGCGCCGGAGCCCCAACCGGGCGAAGTATTGATCCGTCTGCGGGCCGCTGCGCTGAATCGCATGGACATCCTGGTCCGGAATGGCTGGCCCGGCCTGAAACTGGAATTGCCTCACATCGACGGTGCGGATGGCGCCGGGGAAGTGGCTGGCCTGGGCGAAGGCGTCGACGGCTTTACGGTCGGCGAGCCGGTTGTCATCGACCCCAACCTGGGATGCGGAAAATGTGAATACTGCCGAAGCGGACGCGATAACCTGTGCCGCGATTGGCACCTGCTGGGCGAAACCGTCCGGGGAACGTATGCCCAGTTCGTCGCGGTTCCCGCCCGCCAGCTTTATAAGCTGCCCGCCGGTTTCGATCCTCATCAGGCAGCCGCGGCCGCTCTCGTATATCAGACCGCCTGGCATTCCCTGGTGGCTCGCGGCAATCTGCAAAAGGATGAAACGGTCCTGGTTGTCGGGGCCGGAGGCGGCGTCAATACGGCCAGCATCCAGATCGCAAAGTACCTGGGTGCCCGGGTCGTGGTGGTTGGCTCCAGTGCAGAAAAGCTAGATAAGGCAAGATCGATCGGCGCAGATATCCTGGTCGACCGCTCGAAGGTTCAGGACTGGTCCAAGGCTGTTTTCCTGGCCACGGACAAGCGCGGCGTGGACGCGGTGGTGGACAATGTGGGCACGACCTT
>JBLNAU010000067.1:0-4116 GCA_050259515.1 Syntrophothermus sp. | reverse complement strand
GTCGATCCGTCCATAGATCTCCACCGCGCGAGCCGCCAGGGAATACATCTGCTCGTACTGGCTCACATCCGCTTCAATGGCCGTGGCCTCCCCACCTGCAGATCGAATTTCCTGCACCAGTTCATTGAGCGCGGGCAGCGAGCGACCGGCAACCACAACCTTTGCCCCGCGTTCCGCGAATCGGTATGCAGTCTCCCGCCCGATCCCGCTATTGGCACCCACAATCACAACGACTTGTTCGCTGATAGATTTTCGTTTCAAGATAAACTCCTTACCTTTATCAAGGTCGATTATTCCTCCCGGTCGTTGATCCGTTCAGCGATCATCAGGATCTGGTCCGCCGCAAAATCTGCCGCGTCCTGGGTGAGACCTTGTTCCACCATCAAGCGGCTGGCGATCTGGGTATGGTCCATCTGCAGGATATCCTCCGGCTGCCAGCCTTTGGCATACGTGGCATAGATCTCATCTGCACTGAGATCGTAATAAACGGTCTCGATCTGGCTGTCCCGGTGTGTGTTTCGCTGGGCGAGCTTATCCCTTGCCTCGCGGATCTGCTTCTCGAGCGTATCGAGTGCTTCTCGTAATGCCACCATGGGGTCTGCATCCAGCTTTGCGACCGCCACATCCTTTCCCCGCTTGTAGACGACGATCCGCACGCGATGTACGTCATAGGTGGTGGTGTCCGCAACTTTTTCCAGCGAAACAGCCGCACCCACCAGGTCCGAATTCTTCGTGGAGATATCCTGCAGGCGCTGCTCCGTCTCCCGTTTGAATCCGTCCCCGACCTCGGACACATCGATGTTGTAGTCTATATAAAAATCTGAGTTAGCCATAGGTTCTCCTTGGAAAATCATCATCACCAATAAATTGAACTTCGAGTTCGTTGAATGATAGTGACGAATGCCCAGGGAGGCAATTAGGGATTTCCCCATTCTCTCTACAATCCTGACCTGTCCAACTGGCTAGGGCCGATACCCTACCGTCGGTAGGGGAAATTCACGATTTCCCGTCGTAAACTATTTGTGACGGTATATATACAATATCTCACAAGGACGATCCTGTCATGAACACAGTTTGGTACGCCTACCTGGGTTGGATTGTTATTGCAGCGTTGTTCGGTTTTTTAGTCTCTTTTCTTTTTGCAGGACGGCTACATTTCTCACGCAGGGTTTTCCTGGTCCCGTATGTTATTTTGTCCAGCCTCTTCCTCTATGCTTTTATTCAATGGAGTGGATTGTCATTTTGGGAGCTGCTCTGGCATCACTGGCTTTGGGGGCTGGCAGGGGCGGTTTTGCTGGCGATCTTCCTGGTTAAAAATGTTTTCTCACAGCCCGTCTCAGCGAGGACAGGAGGGATTTCCCTGGTGTTTGACATCCTCTGGCTGGGCTTGATCTATGGTTTAACGGACGCTCTTCTTTTGTCCGTGTTCCCTGTGCTGGCAGCGTGGCAGTCCTTCACCCTGCTGGGATGGACATTGACCTGGCCGGGCAGGATCCTTGTCGGCTTGCTCGCCGTTCTTGCCAGCTTCCTGGTTACGACTGCCTATCACCTGGGATATCCGGAATACAAGGGTAGGGCATTGATGGGACCGGTCATCGGAAATACCACAATGACGCTGGGATACCTGATTACCACCAATCCGCTGGCTGCAATGATCAGTCATATGGCCATGCACATCGCCGGCGTCTACCACGGTCCGGCGTCTGTAGTCCAGTTGCCGCCTCATTACCAATCCTGATGTGGGATTGGATTTGTTTTGGAGGAACAAATGAATCAGAAAGCCATTGAAGTACAAAACCTGCAGAAACACTTCGGGGATTTTATCGCGGTCAAGGGCGTAAGTTTCGAGGTTGGGAAGGGGGAGATCTTTAGCCTTCTCGGTCCAAATGGAGCCGGTAAGTCCACCACCATATCCATGCTCTCCTGCCTCCTGCAGCCTACTGCAGGTGACGCGTGTGTCATGGGACACTCCATCGTAAAGGAAGCCCAGGCCGTGAAGTCCGTGATCGGCATTGTGCCACAGGATATCGCCCTGTACGGGGATCTCTCAGCCCGTGAAAACCTGACCTTCTGGGGCAGGATGTACGGCTTGCATGGAAGTGAGCTTGCCAGACGCGTCGATGAAGTGTTGGAGATCATCGGGCTGGTGGAACGCCAGAAGGACCGGGTGGATAAATTTTCCGGAGGCATGAAGCGCCGGGTCAATATCGGGGCAGCCTTGATGCACAAACCCGCCGTCATCATCATGGACGAGCCGACGGTTGGAATCGATCCCCAGAGCCGGCGGAACATCCTTGATAACATCAAGGAACTGAATGCCCAGGGGATGACCGTACTCTACACCACCCATTACATGGAGGAGGCCCAGGAGCTATCCACCCATATTGCCATTATGGATCAGGGTAAGATCATTGCCTGCGGAACAAATTCGGAGCTGGTGAAAATCGTGGGCGAGCTGGATCGCATTGATCTCGCGGTCAATACCGAATCTGAAAACGTGGTGGCTGCCTGGCAGTCCACGCCAGGTGTACACCGGGTCACCCGTGAAGATGGACATCTCACCGTACTGTCAGAGGATAGCAACCAGGTGCTGCCTCACCTCTTCGAATCTGCCACACAGGTCGGCGTACGTGTCACTTCTGTGGAGATCCAGGAGCCAAATCTTGAAGCAGTCTTCATGCACCTGACCGGCAAAGCCCTGCGCGAGTAGGGTAGAGAGGCGGAACGAAATGAATATTCTGGTTGTTGCCACCAAGGATTTGAAGCGCGTCTTCCGCAGTGTATTCGCGCTCATCATGATGTTCGGCGCGCCGCTCCTGATCGCAGGTCTGCTTTATTTTGCCTTCGGTGGATTGGCGAGCGGAGGAGATGCATTTACGCTTGCAAAAACACGCCTGGTGATCGCAAACCTGGATCAGGCAGGCTCGATGGGAAGCCCGTTCAAGGCCGGTGAGATGCTGATCTCCTTCTTACAGAACAAGGACCTCAGTAATATTCTGGAGATCCAAATGGCCTCCAGTGAGACCAGCGCGCGCTCTGCCGTTGACCAGCAAAAGGCTGACGTGGCCTTGATCATCCCGGTCAATTTCACCCAGGCGGCTCTGACGCCCGATCAGAAGGCCGCCGTGGTTCTCTATCAGGATCCCACCCTGACGATCGGTCCGGGCATTGTCAAGGATTTGGTCAACCATTTCATGGATGGATTTTCCGGAGCCAAGATCGCGGCCAAGGTCACGACGGACTCTGCCAGGTCCCTTGCCAGTCCGCAAATGTCGGAACAGGCTTCGAGGCAGTATGCGGCCTACCTGAAAAGCTCCGACCACGGTGCGGCTCTGCATATGGTCTCCCCATCCGGCCAGACGGAACAGGAATCTTCACGCATGAGCATGATCGGACCGATCATGGCTGGCATGATGATCCTCTTTGTTTTCTTCATGGCTGCCAATGGAGCGGAGTCCATCATCCGCGAGCAGGAGGAAGGGACGCTGGCCCGGCTGTTTACCACTCCCACCTCAGCCTCCACCGTTTTGTCCGGGAAGTTCATAGGTGTATTTGCCACGCTGGTCATTCAAGTTGCTGTCCTGCTGGCGACATCAGCCTTCCTGTTCCATATCTCCTGGGGACATCCACTCTCTGTCCTGCTGGCTACCTTTGGCCTGATCATCGCCGCGACCGGTTTCGGGGTGATGCTGATGTCACTCATTAAGAGCACTCGCCAGGCAGGGTTAATCCTGGGTGGTGTATTGACCATTACAGGCATGATCGGCGGGCTGATCAACAATGGCATCCCCAATGTTCCCAAGATCATGGATACGATCGCTTTGAGCATGCCACAGGGCTGGGCCATGCACGCCTGGAAACTGAGCCTGGCTGGGAATGGCCCCAATGTACTCATTTTCCCAACCCTGGTGCTCGTCCTTTTGGGATGTGTCTTTTTCGTCATTGGGCTGTCCCATTTCCGCAGGCGCTTTGTTTAGAAAGGAAACGACCATGCGTATCATTTACCTGGCAATCAAGGATCTCTCACAGATCCTGAAGGATTGGAAATCCGGGTTGTTTCTGCTGGTTATGCCGCTGCTTTTCACCCTGTTCTTCGGTTTCGTCATGGGATCCGCC
>JBLNAU010000066.1:0-3725 GCA_050259515.1 Syntrophothermus sp. | reverse complement strand
TCGCTGCCGACCACATCATCGACCAGCTTGATCGAACGCGGCTGTCCCACCGTCAGCGGGACGGCGGTTTGGGGATAGACGACCACCCCGCGCAGAGGCAGGATCGGGAGAACATCGGGATACTTGGCCGCATTTGGTGCCTGGGAGGGGTCGGACTCGTTTCCGTTATTTTCCTTATTCGGCACCTTCGAAAACATGGACGGGACGATCAGAGACAACAGCTCATTCTCGTCTTCTTCATTCCATTGCATAATATCTTGAAAGCTGGTTTGCCAGCGGGATGCAGGCATGTTGTTTATTCCACCTCGATTTGTTTTGCTTGCTTCTTCGGAAATATGACCGTCAAAAATCCCTGGTTGTATTCAGCGGAAGCCTGTTCCAGATCCACCCCGGAAGGCAGGCCTATGGCTATCTCGAACTTGCCAAAGCGGATTTCCATCTGGTGATAGGCCCGCCGCTCATTCTGATCGAAACGCTGGCCGCGGATCACAAGCACCTGCTCCTCGACCACCACTTCAAAATCCTCCTCCCGCATGCCGGCGATCTCCAGTTTGACGATCAGGCCGGAGTCGGTTTCATATACATCGGTCGGCGGCGTCCACAGGCTGGAATGGACCTGCCAGCTGGACGTTACATACACTTCTCGGCGGGTCTCCATAACATTGGAGACCTGCCTGCGAATAATGGTAGGCATGGATTGCTTGCTCCTTACACAGCCCTCCGGAAACGATAAGGTCGGGGAGGGCAGCTACTAATTTGGATGGGCACCCGGGACGTTTTTCTTACCCAGAGAGGCCAGCTTCATAGACCGGGCGCATAGGTTCAGGTAAATTATACTTCCAATAGGTAGGGCTGACAGAGAATAGGCATGGGGAAGGTGCCTAAAAGGTGGGGATATTCACTGAATGGAGTGACTATGAAAAGAGAACTACATCCCCATGTTTATATCATGACCACCAAAAGCAATCATGTACATTACACCGGCGTCACCAGCAATTTACTCAAAAGAGTTGCCGAGCACAAGGACAAAGTAGTACCTGGGTTTACAGCCAGCTACAATGTCACAGAACCGGTTCATTATGCGGTGCAATGCCGGAATCTCGACCTTGGAAAAATACTTCTGTTCTTAATAATTGCCATTGGTCATTATTACCCTGGCAAAAGCAGTCTATGCAGGTCACTCTTCTTTCCCTAAGCGTCGTCATGGGGATTGCAAAGGCGGAGTACAGCTTACCTTCCTTCCATTGGAATACTCTACCCTGCATGTCGGGCGATTGCTGTTTGCGCGTGCGATCGTTTCAGGAAACAACATCTCCCCCGGCAGCGAGAGGGAGGGATAGGCGTACCTTAAATTCTCCTGATACCAATCGTAAGGCAGCAGATCCGTTGCCAGTACTGCCACATCCGGGCGCTGGCCGAGGGCAAAGTGGAAATACCATAAGGTGAAGAGTGCCTGGTCCCCCCTGGCGAAGAGAATGGCGTTCTCGGGCGCGCTGGACAGCACTTGCCTTCCAAATCTCTCGGCTTCGTGATTCTGCGAGGCATCGACCTGGTGAAAATAAAAGCTGGGCCGAAGCAGGACGATCCCGAAAACCAGGATAGTGAACCCGACACTCAGGCCAGGAGAGTATCGTGATAATCCCCCGGCCAGCCGGCCGGTTCCCAGTCCCAGCCAGATCGAACAGGAAATGAGGAGCGGGAGCAGATACACCTCTGCATCGGCCGGGTGATAGAAATAGACGAACAGCAGCGATGTGGCGGCTGCCCAGATCGTAAGGAGCACCAGGCGTGAAAGCCTTTCGAGCAGGATCAGGTTTAGCAATCCCACCAAGATTGCGATGGCTCCCATTTGCATTAGTGAGAATTTCATCCAGACTGCCAGCTGCTCCCACACATGCACAGTCACAAGTCGGAAAAAGACACTTTGATAATACTGCCCAGAAACCACCCACCACAGGCGGTCGAGTGTGAGGGGGTTTCCCCAGTTAATGAGCGGATGGGCCAACGCACGCAGGGGCAGGACCAGGTACAGGCTCAGCCCGGCAAGTAGCCAGAGCAGCTGCCAGCCAAGGGCCTGAACGCTGAACCGGTAGCGGTGCCCCAGGCGAGGCAGCCTTTTCTCTTGAGAGGCAGGCTCGCCGCCCAGTCTCTGCACCGATCCCAGCACGAGTGCTGCCGGGACCAGGAGCAAACTGGTGATATGGTTCGCCAGGGCCAGAGCCAGAACCAGACCTCTCCAGCCGTCCCTGGCTTTGAGCAGAGAAGGAGAGCCGGAATACACAGAAATGATCGCCGCGACGAGAAAAGCCTGCAGGGTGTAGACTTCGGTGATCACAGCCTGGGACCAGACGAGCGGCGCCAACCCGGAGGCAAACCCGGCTGCCATTCCTGCCAGCCCGCGCAGGAGGCCATGCCCTGCTGGCAGATGACGAACGACGATCCCGTAGATCAGGAGGGAAGCCAGCATCGCGAAAATGGCTGACATCAGGTTGGTCCGGTAAGCGAGGGAGCCTACGGGCAGGAATTGAAAAACCCTGGCCAGCAGCAGGTACAGCGGATACCCGGTCGGGTGTGGAATGCCCCCCGTCGCCGTGGCGGCGATCAGGTCACCGCCATCCGAACCATGATGGAGCCAGGTCAGGCCGGGCGCCAGGGTACGCAAATAAATGCCCAGGAGCAAGACCCCAACGATGCAGGCAGGTAGAAGAGAGCGCCAGGATTTTATCGAATACTCCCTGGAATCATTTGCGGGGAGGCAGAGATCCTCCTCCCCGCAAAGTAGCGTGAAGTTTGTATTTACTTTCCAATCAGCGCATACGCGCCCGAGGTCTGCGCGACGGCACAGGCGATCCCATCCTGAATGGTTGTCTCGAGCGGCACCCAACTGGGCTGGCCGGTCCGCTGTCCAAAGCGGGGGCCGTAGAAGTCCATGAAGTAGATCTGGGCCTTCTTTCCCACCGGTACGGCGTAGCAGACCCGGATGCTATCGGTTTCCCCGGACACGTCATATTTGTAGGTGAGAAGATCTTTGTAGTAAAACTCGATGAAGGTCACGTCCGCCAGGATCCTGCCAGCGCCACCGGGGATCCTTCCAATCGCAAAGCCATGCTTCCAAAGGAAGGCATGCAGGCAGTAATCCATGGCAAGCTGTTTGACCTGTAAAGTGGAGATACCGCCCAGCGAATACATACCCGCAACGCAGACTTTGATATCTGCCGGGGGTGGCTTGACCGTCCCGGGATCGGGTTGGATGGCAGCCGTAGGGGAATATACTCCCGTCGTCCAAACCAGGCCGTTCTCCCCGGCAACGAGAGTCACCAGACTGGTCAGAGCCGCAACGGGATCGGTGTCACTGTCAACCAGCTCGTTCTCCCCCTGATTCTGTGGGCTGAAAACGTAGCCTACTGGGGCGGCGACTGCCAGATAATAATCGCCCGGCACCAGGTGTTGGAACCGGTAGGCACCATTTCCGTCGCTGAGAGTGACGCCAATGCCGGTTTTAGCGCTATTGAATAAGCTCACGGTTACATTGGGAAGGCCTGGCTCGTTCAGATCCTGAAGACCATTCCGGTTGTAATCGTCCCAGACCAGGCCATCGAAAGCGGCCTCTTCTGCAGGCGCCTGCAATGCGATCGTCGCTTCTGCTACAACAACCTGGGTAGGCGGGTTTTGGAGAATAATTGGCTGGCTCTGCACCTGCGGGGCTGGAACATTGTCCGCCGTTC